>JBDSMV010000207.1:0-3829 GCA_039915715.1 Rubrivivax sp.
CGGGCCGGCAGTTTATGCCGCTGTCGGCGTAGCGCGACCAAACCCGAGCGAGGCCTGCATCAGCAGCCGCGTGTAGTCGGCCTGCACGCGGTGCGCGACGAGGTCAGACGACGACAGCAGCTCGACCGTCTGGCCGCGCTGCATCACCATCAGCCGCTGGCACAGGTGCGTGACCACCGCCAGGTCGTGGCTGACCATCAGGAACGTCAGCCCGCGCCGCATCACCATCAGTCGGCGGCACAGGTGCGTGACCACCGCCAGGTCGTGGCTGACCATCACATAGGTCAACCCATGCCGCTGCTGAAGGTCTTCCAGCAGGTTCAGCACCTCGGCCTGCACCGAAGCATCCAGTGCCGAGGTCGGTTCGTCCAGCAGCAGCACCTGCGGCTTCAGGATCAAGGCCCGTGCCACCGCCACGCGCTGGCGCTGGCCGCCCGAGAGCTGGTGCGGGTAGCGGAAACGAAAGCCGTTGCCCAAACCCACCTCCTGCAGCGCCTGCTCGATGCGGGCTTCGCGTTCATCGCCGCTGCCGATGCGGTGAATCGCCAGCGGCTCGGCCAGGATGCGGTCGACGGTCTGGCGCGGGTGCAGCGATCCGTACGGGTCCTGGAACACCATCTGCAGCTGACGCCGGCCTTCGCGGCTGGCGGGGTCCGGCAGATCAGCGGGGTGGGTTGCAGGGGCCGCCGCGGCACGCGTCAGGCTGACGCTGCCCGCAGTCCGCGGCGCCAGCCCGCAGATGGCGCGCAACACCGTGCTCTTGCCCGAACCCGATTCGCCGACGATGCCGAAGCTCTCGCCCGGATCGACCCCGAACGACACGCCGTCGACCGCGACGTGGCCATCGAAGACCACGCGCAGGTCGGCCACCTGCAGGCCGATGCCAGCAGCACTGCCGGCCCCGCTTGCAACGCTGTTCGCGGCAGCGGGATCAGCCATCACGCCATGCGTCCTGGCGCTGCAGCACCGGCAGCGGATGCCGCGGCGCAGTCAGTTGCGGCAGGCAATTCAGCAACCCACGGGTGTAGGGATGGGTCGCCCGGTGCAGGTCGGCGGCGGCGATCTCTTCGACCACGCGGCCGGCATACATCACCAGCACACGGTCGCAAAACGACGACACCAGACGCAGGTCGTGCGAGATGAAAACCAGACCCATGCCGCGCCCATCGGCCCCACCCCGCACCAGCCGGTCCAGGATCGACAGCACCTGCAGTTGCACCGTCACATCGAGCGCCGAAGTCGGCTCGTCGGCGATCAGCAATTCGGGCCCGGCGATCAACATCATCGCGATCATCGCGCGCTGCCCCATGCCGCCCGAGACCTCGTGCGGATAGAGCCGCGCCACGCGGTCCGGATCGTCGATGCCCACCGCCGCCAGCGACTCGAGCATGCGGCGCTTCGCTTCTGCAGCCGTCACCCGCGCATCGGCATGGGCCTTCAGGGTCTCGATGATCTGCGCGCCGATCCGCATCACCGGGTCGAGCGAGTACTTCGGGTCCTGCAGCACCATCGCGATGCGCCCGCCACGCAGTTCGCGGCGCTGGCGCTCCGGGCACTGCAGCAGGTCGATGCCATCGAAGCGCAGCTGCCTCGCGCTGACCACCCCGCCCGGCGCGGTCAGGCCCAGGATCGCGCGCCCGGTCTGGCTCTTGCCCGAACCCGATTCACCGACGATGCCGAGCCACTCGCGGCCGAGCGTGAAGGAAACACCGCGCACGACTTCATTGAAGCGGCCCTCGCGGTCCGGGTAGGCGACGCGCAGGTCGTCGACGGTGAGCAGCGGCGCAGGTGTGCTCACGACTTCGGGTCCAGCGCATCGCGCAGACCGTCCCCCAACAGGTTGAAGCCCAGGCTGACGATGAAGATCGCTGCGCCCGGCGCCGCGGCCACCCACCACTGATCGAGCACATAGGCACGGCCGGCGGCGATCATCGCGCCCCACTCGGGCAGCGGTGGCTGAGCGCCCAATCCCAGAAAGCCGAGCCCGGCTGCGGTCAGGATTATGCCGGCCATGTCCAGCGTCACCCGCACGATCACGCTGGCCAGGCACAGCGGCACGATGTGGCGCAGCACGATGCGCCACGGGCTTGCACCCAGCAGCTTGACCGCGCTGATGTAGTCGGCTTGGCGCAGCGACAGGGTCTCGGCCCGGGCGATGCGCGCATACGGCGGCCACGAGGTGATGGCAATTGCGATCACTGCGTTCTCGATCCCCGGACCCAGTGCGGCCACGAAAGCCAGTGCCAGGATCAGCCGCGGGAACGCCAGGAAGATGTCGGTGATGCGCATCAGCGCGGCATCAACCCAGCCGCCCGCGTAACCCGCCACCGTGCCCACCAAGAGCCCGATCGGCGCGGCCAGCACCGCCACCAGCACCACCACATACAGCGTGATGCGCGAGCCGAACAGGATGCGGCTCAGGATGTCGCGCCCCTGGTCGTCGGTGCCGAACCAGTGCGTTGCCGAGGGTGGCAGCAAACGCGAGCCGGCCAGGTCGCCGATGGTCGGCGGATACGGTGCCAGCAGTGGCGCCAGCACCGCCAGCAACACCAGCGCCAGCACGATCAAGAGCCCCACCATGGCCAGGCGATTGCCGCTGAAGCCGAGCCAGCCGGCATAGGCCCGGCCGAGCGCCGCCTGGCGCCGCGATTGCGGGCGCTCGGACAGCAGCCACAGTGAGAGGTCGCTCACCGGGTGTCCCTGGTGCGGGGGTCCAGCAACCGGTACAGCAGGTCGCTCAACAGGTTCAGCGCAATGAACACCGTGCCCACCACCAGCGTGCCACCCAGCACCGCATTCATGTCGGCGTTCTGCAGCGAATTGGTGATGTACAGACCCAGGCCGGGCCAGGCGAACACGGTCTCGGTCAGCACACTGCCTTCCAGCAAACCGGCATACGACAGCGCAATCACCGTCACCAGCGGCACCAGCGCATTGCGCAAGGCATGGCGCCAGATGATCCGTCGCTCGCTCAACCCTTTCGCACGCGCCGCCACGATGTATTCGGCAGCCAGTTCGTTCAGCATGAACGAGCGCGTCATGCGGCTGATGTAGGCCAGCGAGAAGTAGCCGAGCAGCGTGGCCGGCAGCACCAGATGGCTGAACGCACTTCTGAAGCCGGCCCATTCGCCGGCCAGCGCGGCATCGACCAGCATCAGCCCGGTCACCGGTTCGATCGAATAGGCATAAGCCACGTCGATGCGCCCCGGCCCGGCGACCCAGTCGAGCTTGGCATAGAACAGCACCAGCGCCATCAAGCCGAGCCAGAAGATCGGCACCGAGTAGCCGACCAGACCCATCACGCGCACGGCATGGTCTGCCAGGCCGCCTCGGCGCACCGCCGCCCACACCCCGAGCGGCACGCCGATGCCCGCGCCCAAGAGGATGCCGGCGGTGGCCAACTCCAGCGTGGCCGGAAACGTGCGCTTGATGTCGTCCCCGACCGGATTCGAGGTCAACACTGAGGTGCCGAAGTCACCCTTCAGCGCCTTGCTCACATAGATCGAGAACTGAGTCGGCAACGGCTTGTTGAGCCCCAATTCTTCGCGCGTGCGCTCGATCACGTGTTCGGGCGCGCGGTCGCCGACGATCGCCAGCACCGGGTCGACCGGGATCACGCGGCCGATGAAGAACGTCACGGCCAGCAGACCCAACAGCGTCAGCACCACGATGCCGGCGAAACGACCGACCGCCCAAGCGCGCGGCGCCCAGCGGCCGGCCGGGCGCGTGCCTGACGGCGTCATCCGCAACGAACCCGACCCACCCCGCGCGCTGGCCTACTTGCTGACCGTGAACAGATAGGTCGAGTCGGAAGTCGGCCCGATCTTCA
>JBDSMV010000211.1:0-6859 GCA_039915715.1 Rubrivivax sp.
CTTGGCGTCGAAGCCTTGCATGATCCGGCACCACAAGAGGCGCGCCGCACGCATCTTGGCGATCTCCAGATAGAAATTCATGCCGATGGCCCAGAAGAAGCTCAGGCGCCCGGCGAAGCCGTCCACATCGAGCCCGCGTGCGATCGCGGTCTTCACATACTCCTTGCCGTCGGCCAGCGTGAATGCCAGCTCGAGCGCCTGGTTGGCTCCGGCTTCCTGCATGTGATATCCGCTGATGCTGATCGAGTTGAACCTGGGCATGTGGCGCGCCGTGTGTTCGATGATGTCGGCAACGATCCGCATGCTGGGCGCCGGCGGATAGATGTAGGTGTTGCGAACCATGAACTCCTTCAGGATGTCGTTCTGGATGGTTCCGCTCAGCTGCTCCTGTGACACGCCCTGCTCTTCGGCCGCCACGATGTAGCCGGCAAGCACCGGCAGCACCGCGCCGTTCATCGTCATGCTGACGCTGATCTGGTCCAGCGGAATGCCGTCGAAGAGGATCTTCATGTCTTCGACGCTGTCGATCGCCACGCCCGCCTTGCCGACATCGCCGGTCACGCGCGGATGGTCGCTGTCGTAGCCGCGGTGCGTGGCCAGATCGAACGCCACGCTGACGCCCTGCCCACCCGCAGCCAGTGCCTGGCGGTAGAAGGCGTTGCTGTCCTCGGCGGTAGAGAAACCGGCGTACTGGCGAATCGTCCATGGCCGCACGGCATACATCGTCGCTTGCGGGCCGCGCAGGTAGGGGGGAAAGCCGGGCAGGGAATCGGCGAGCGCCGGATCGGGCAGTGCGGCGATGTCGGCCGCCGTGTACAGCAGCTTGACGACCAGCCCGTCGGGCGTGTGCCAGTCGAGAGCCGACAGGTCGCCCTGGGGTGCGGAGCGTTGGGCAGCGGATTGCCACGCAGCCAGGTCGGCTCTTGGAAATTCGGGCTTGGTCATGGGCGCTGGTGTCCGTTTCAGGCCGAACCCGCAGCAGCGAGACGGCTGTTCACACCATTATGGTTGGGGCCGCGCGCGCCGCAGCCACCGCCGGTCTGTGGCCCGGCCGTCGGCTGCGGGCGCAAAAAAGCCGCCCGGTGGCGGCTTTTGCTGATCGACAGCAGCAGTGCCTCGCGGCGCTGCGGCCTGATTACTTGGGCATCGAGCTGGCAGCGTTCTTGGCAGCGTTGACCGCATCACCTGCAGCAGCGCCGGCTGAAGCCGCGCTGTCGGCCGCCATGCTGGCGGAGGCATCCGCCGACGAAGCAGCGTTGGCGGCATCGGTCATCGGAGCCGGGGTGACGACGATCGCGGCCGGCGGCGGCGAGACAACAACCGGCACTTCCTTCTTGCCGCAGGCGGCCAGGGCGAAAGCGGCAACCAGCGAAGCGGTGATCAGCGACTTGTTCATGTGTGTCCTCAAGATTGTTTGTACGGGAGACTGTCGGCGACGACAGGGGTTTCTGATGTGGGAACCCCCCTTGCGACAGGATGTCGACGGCAGATCCCCGGTCACTCGGACATTGCTGCAAGCGTTTGCCGGGCAATCACCTCGCAATTTCACGGTTTCGCCATGGTTTGGCCATGTCACGATCTCGCAATTTCGCTGAAACAACCACCGGGCAGTGCCCGCCGCGTCCAAACCACGATTCTAGCCGGCGCTAGGTGCAATCCCTATAGGCCTAGCTGTCGACCAGCCCAAGCCGGGCTGCAGTGTTGCAAAAGCGCATCAAGCCGCCTCATGTGCTGGTGAGCCGAGCGAGCGTTCACTGCCGCCCGTCCGCGCCCCTGCGCTTCGTCCAGGCGTTCGACGCTGATCTCGCCGTCGCTGCACAGCAGGCAGGACAGCCGCAGGCCCTGCTCTGGGACCGGCTGCCAGGCTTCGACCGCATGCACCCAGTCGCGGCGCCAGTCGGCAAAGCGCGGATGCAGACGCGGCACCGGATCGAAATCGGCCGACAGCAACACCAAACGCCGCTGCGGCAGCCTCAGCCATGCCGTCAACTGCGCCAGCAACGCCGGCTCGTCCAGCGGCCAGTCGGCGAAGTCGGCGCTACAACACACGATGCGTCGCCCTGCCGCCGAACACGCGGCATCAAAACCCCAGCGCAGTGCGGCGATGAACTCGGCGCGGCTGTCGATCGACGGCGCCGGTGATGGGGTCGAAGACGGTGGCTGATTCGTCATGCTGCATCGGCCTCCAACCACCCGTCGTCGAGCCAATCGTCCACCAGCGCGGACGCTGGCGCGCTGAGCCGGGCGCGGTCGATCGCCGGCAGGCGGCGGGTGTCGGCCAGCAGGCGCATCAGGGTGGCGTCGCGGCCTGCCGCCGCGAAGGCTTCGCCATTGATGAAGACATGGTGCGCGTCATAAAGCATGCGCGTCCCTGCCGCCAGCCGCACGGTGCCGGCCGAAGGGTCCCCTCCATGCGGGTTGAACCAGACCTGCGGCTTCGGCTCGCTCAGCACCTCGCCGAGTGCGCGCGCCAGGGCCTGCGGGTCGGCCAGCGCACGCTGCAGCGCGGTGTGCGCGAAGGCGGTCAGTGCGTCCTGCACCTGGCCTGGATGTGCGGTGGCCGACTGGCGCGGATCGCGATAGCGCCGCGTGAGGTATGCGGTGGCGCGTGCCGCGCGATCCCTGCCGCCTGAACCGTCCAGATCGGCGTCAGCGGCGTCGGCGACCGCATCGGCAACACCGTCGGCCAACCGCAGCAACAGGTCGTGCGCCAGTTCGCCGGCTGTCGGCGCCCTGAAGCCGACCGAGCAGGTCATGCAGTCACCGCCCACCGCAGTGCCTTCGTGACCCCACCCCGGTGGCAGATAGAGCAGGTCGCCGGGGTCCAGCACCTGCTCCTGGGCCGGCTCGAAATGCTGCAGCAGCTTCAAGGGGGCGGCGGGCGCCCAGACCGGCTGCTGCACCGGGCCGATGCGCCAGCGGCGTCGCCCCTGCACCTGCAGCAGAAACACGTCGTAGGAATCCAGGTGGGCGCCGACACCGCCTTCAGGGCTGGCCCACGACAGCATCAGGTCATCGAGCCGCGCGTGCGGCAGGAACGCAAAGCGTTCGAGCATCGCTGCAGCTGGCGGCGCATGCAGTTCCAGACCCTGCACCAGCAGCGTCCAGCCCGGCCGCGACAGCGGGGGCAACGAGCGCCGCGGAAGCGGCCCTTGGCGCACGCGCCAGCGCCCGCCCGCATCGACCCAGACGCAGCGCGACTCGACGCCTTCGCTGGCCGCAAGCTCGAACATCCGGCTGCGCGTGACCGGCGGCTGCAGCCCCGGCCACGCCTGCCGCACCCACAGCGGCTGCTTGTGCCAATGGCGCTGCATGAAGCGCTCGGGTGTCAGGCCCCCCAGCAGGGGCAGCGGCAGGCGCGTGTCCATCTGCGGATTCTGGCTCAGCGCCCCGTCGGCGACCTGCGCCTGCAGGCCTTGGGTACGCACGCACGAGGCCCCTGCAGAGGGGCGTGTGCGATCATTTGCCGATGGTAATCAGCCCCCCTTGCGTCGTCAGTCTGACCTGGAAACTCAACGATGGCTCCAACCGCCCGATCGATGAACTGACCGAGCCGGTCGAGTTCTTCTACGGCGGCGACGACCTCTTGTCGAAGGTCGAAGAAGGGTTGTCCGGCCATGAGGCAGGCGATGAACTGGCGCTGCAACTCGATCCCGAACATGCCTTCGGCGACTACCGCGCCGAGCTGGTGTGCTTCGAGGACCGCAAGCTGTTTCCCGAGCAGCTGGAAGTCGGCATGGCCTTCGAAGGCCTGCCCGAAGGCCATGCCACCCCCGACATGCCAGTCGACCAGATCTACGTGGCGACCGAGGTCTATCCGTCGCATGTGGTGCTGGACGGCAACCACCCGCTGGCCGGGATGGCGCTGCGGCTCGAGATCACGGTGCAGGCGGTGCGCGAAGCCACCGAAGCCGAGATCGAAGCCGGCAGCGTCGGCGGCGAGCCGGTGATGCTGGCCGGCCACGCGCAGCGGCCCGGCGGCTCGGCGCTGCACTGATCACCGACCGCTGACGCTCGACGCAAAGCGTTGCGCCTGCTGCGGCCTCAGCCGCGCCCGGTCGATCCGAACCCGCCGCTGCCCCGCCCACTGGCGTCGAAAAGGTCGACCCGCCTGAAGCTGGCACGCACCACCGGCACGATCACCATCTGCGCGATGCGCTCCATCGGCTCGACGGTGTAGCTCTTGTCACTGCGGTTCCAGCAACTGACCATCAACGGCCCTTGATAGTCGCTGTCGATCAACCCGACGAGGTTGCCGAGCACGATGCCCTGCTTGTGGCCGAGCCCGGAACGCGGCAGCAACATGGCGGCCAGACCGGGGTCGGCGATGTGGATCGACAGCCCGGTGGGGATCAGCACCGCAGCCCCCGGCTCGAGCGCAAGCGGGGCGTCGATGCAGGCGCGCAGATCGAGGCCGGCGCTGCCGGCGGTGGCGTACTGCGGCAGGTGCGGGACGATGCGTTCGTCCAGTACCTTCACGTCGATGACGTGCGCAACTGCGCTGCGGTCCTGGGGGTCGTTCATGACGACATGCGCCGTGCGATCTCGGCCACCAGTTGCCGCGCCAGCGTCAGCTTGTCGGCAGTCGGCAACTCGCGCTCGCCGAGTTCATCGACCAGCAGCAGCGTGTTGCTGTCGGACCCGAACGTAGCCGGGCCGATGTTGCCCACCAGCAGCGGCACGTTCTTGCGAATGCGCTTCTCGCGGGCCTGTTTGGCCAGGTCGTGGCTCTCGGCCGCAAAGCCGACGCAGTAGGGGCGCTGGCCCGCGGGCAGTGCCGCCACGCGCGCCAGGATGTCCACTGTTTCGGTCAGCACCAGCTCTGGCACCCGTTGGCCGCCCGTCTTCTTGATCTTGTTCGTGCCGGCCTGCAGCGGCCGCCAGTCGGCGACCGCCGCGGTGGCGACAAAGGCATCGTGCGAAGGGGCTTCGGCCATCACCGCGTCCAGCATCTGCGCGGCGCTTTGCACATCGACGCGGCGCACGCCGCGCGGCGTCGGCAAGTGCACCGGCCCTGCGATCAGGGTCACGCGGGCACCGGCCTCGGCAGCCGCGCGGGCCACTGCAAAACCCATCTTGCCGCTGGAGTGGTTGGTGATGCCGCGCACCGGGTCGATGGCCTCGAACGTGGGTCCCGCATTCACGAGCAGGCTGCGGCCGCGCCAATGCTTGGGCTGGAAGTGGGCGATCATGTCGAGCGCGATTTCTTCGGCTTCGAGCATGCGGCCGTCACCGATCTCGCCGCAGGCCTGGTCGCCGGCCGAGGGGCCCAGCATCACGGCGCCGTCGGCCTGCACCTGCGCGACATTGCGCTGCGTGGCGGGATGCGCCCACATCTCGCGGTTCATGGCCGGCGCCAGCAGGAGCGGGCAGCGTTCGATGGGCCGCGCAAGGCAGGCGAGCGTCAGCAGGTCGTCGGCGCGACCCTGCGCCAGGCGGGCGATGAAGTCGGCACTGGCCGGGGCCACCAGCACCGCATCGGCCTCGCGCGTGAAGTCGATGTGCGGCATGTTGTTGTCGCGCCGCGCATCCCATTGGTCGAGATAGACCGGACGCCCGCTGAGCGCCTGCATCGTGACCGGGGTGATGAAGTGCGTGGCCGCATCCGTCATCACCACCTGCACGGTGGCGCCGGCTTGCAGCAGCAACCGCGTCAGCTCGGCCGACTTGTAGCAGGCGATGCCGCCGGACAGGCCCAGCAGCAGGTGTTTGCCTTGCAGATCTGCAGGGATGGACATGGCCGCGGACTCTAGCAGTGGCGCCCCTACACTGCCCGTCACGAACCGCATTCCAGATGGCAGGCCTCCACATCACCGACATCGAAGCGGCCATCAACTGGTGGCGCGAGCGGTCGCCCTCGCCCGACGGCATCACTGCCTGCGCCGAGGTGCGCGCGCTGGCCGAGGTCTATGCGCTGATGGTCTACCACCGCGAGCCGCTGTGCGACGAGGACTCGATGCCGACCAGGGCCCGCCAGGCGTGGCTCACGTGGTATGCCAGCACCCCCGACGCGCCCTGCATTGCGATCTGCTCCACCAGCCAGGGCGATTCGGTCTGCAAAGGCTGCGGTCGCAGCTTCGACGAGGTGCGCGACTGGACCGCGATGAGCCCAGGGCAGAAACGCGCGGTGTGGCGGCGCATCACGCTCGATGCCACGGCCTGGCGCTTCAACCGCTATGCCGAACGGGCAGCGCCAGTGGCGGCCGAGCCCGCGCTGGACTCGCCGGTCACTGCACCATCGGCCAGTTGAACCGGCGTTCAGCGCAAAGGCGAAGGTCGCGGTGAAAGCGGCAACGCGAGCACGAAGCAACTGCCGCCGCCGGCACGCGCCTCGCAGCGCACGCTGCCGCCATGGCGCTCGGCGATCTGTCGCACCAACGACAAACCGAGGCCGACGCCACCGGCGCGCTCGGCATGGCCAGGCAGCCTGAAGAAGGGCTCGAAGATGCGTTCGCGTTGCGCGTCGGGAACGCCCGGGCCGCGGTCACAGACGCGCCACTCGGCCACTGGCCCGACCGCCCGCAGGCCGACATCGACATCGTTGCCCCCGTAACGGCGCGCGTTCTCGAGCAAGTTGCGCAAGGCGCGTCGCAGCAGCCGCTCGTCGCCCGGCACCACCAGATCGTTGCCCTCGGCAAGCGCCCCGGTGCGGGCGGCTTCCTCGACCATCAGCGGCAGCAGCGCCACGGGCTGCGAGAGGTCCAGCGACGCACTCGCGTCGAGCCGGCTCGCCAACAGCACCTCTTCGACCAGCGTGTCCAATTCGGCGATGTCGGTGTCGATCTCGCGCTTCAGCGCCAGGCGCTGCTCAGGTGCCGCGCTGTCGATCAGCGACACCGCCATCTTCAGCCGAGCCAGC
>JBDSMV010000243.1:0-2619 GCA_039915715.1 Rubrivivax sp.
GCCACCGCATGTTCGCGCGCTTCGTCGAAGGTTTCGCCGTGCAGCAGCACCGCGGCGCCGAAGCCACGTGTGCGTTCGACCTTCACCGTCGGGGTGTGCACCGGCATCACGATCACCGCATCGAGCCCCAATCGCTGGGCATGGTGCGCCACGCCCTGCGCATGGTTGCCGGCCGATGCCGCGATCACGCCTTTGGGCCGTTGCTGCGGCGCCGGCGCATCGAGCAGCGACAGCAGCTTGTTGAGCGCGCCGCGTTCCTTGAACGAGGCGGTGAACTGCAGGTTCTCGAACTTCAGGAACACCTGCGCCCCGACGATCTCGCTCAGGGTGCGCGACTCGACGAACGGCGTGTCCAGCACTTGGCCGGACAGCCGCTTCGCCGCCGCTTCGATGGCTTCGAAGGTGACCGCGTCAGCCATCGTCGCCATCGAGGTTCAGGCGGTGCCGCCCACAGTAAGCCGCTCGATACGCAACGTCGGCTGTCCCACTCCCACCGGCACGCTCTGCCCTTCCTTGCCGCAGACGCCGACCCCGGTGTCCAGTTCCAGATCGTTGCCGATCATGCTGACGCGCTGCATCGCTTCAGGCCCGCTGCCCACCAGCGTCGCGCCCTTGACGGGGTACAGGATCTTGCCGTTCTCGACCCAGTAGGCCTCGCTGGCCGAGAACACGAACTTGCCGTTGGTGATGTCGACCTGCCCGCCGCCGAAGTTGGTGGCGTAGAGCCCGCGCTTGATGCTGGCGATGATCTCTTCCTTCGGTTTGGTGCCGGCCAGCATGTAGGTGTTGGTCATGCGCGGCATCGGCACATGGGCATAGCTTTCGCGCCGGCCGTTGCCGGTGGCAGGCACGCCCATCAAGCGGGCGTTGAGGCTGTCCTGGATGTAGCCCTTCAGGATGCCGTCTTCGATCAGCACGTTGCGCTGCGTGGCATGGCCCTCGTCGTCGACATTGAGCGAACCGCGGCGGTCGGCGATGGTGCCGTCGTCGAGCACCGTGACGCCCTTGGCCGCCACGCGCTGGCCGATGCGGCCGGCAAAGATGCTCGACCCTTTCCTGTTGAAGTCGCCTTCGAGCCCGTGGCCCACCGCCTCGTGCAGCAGCACCCCGGGCCAGCCCGGGCCCAGCACCACGGTCATCTCACCGGCCGGTGCCGGTCGGCTCTCCAGGTTGGTCAACGCCGCATGCACCGCATGCGCCACATACGACTCGACGATCTCGTCGGTGAAGTAGGCCAGCCCGAAACGGCCGCCACCGCCACCGCTGCCGACTTCGCGGCGGCCGTTCTGCTCGGCGATCACGGTCACGTTCAGGCGCACCAGCGGGCGCACGTCGGCGGCGCGCGTACCGTCGGCACGGGCCACCAGCACGATGTCGTGTTCGGCGCCCACGCTGGCCATCACCTGCTTGACCCGCGGGTCACGCGCGCGGGCCAGGCGCTCGACCTTTTCCAGCAGCGCCACCTTCTGCGCGCTGTCGAGCGAGGCGATCGGATCGGTTGCCGCATACAGCATGCGGCTCTTCGCAATCTTCGGCGCCTTCGCTCCATTCCCGGCCTTCGCGCCGACCTTCACGCGCCGCTCCTGACCGGCAGCCGCGATGGTGCGCACGGTGCGCGCCGCGTCCATCAACGACGCCTCGCTCAGGTCGTCGGAGTACGCAAAGGCGGTTTTCTCACCGGCCACCGCCCGCACGCCCACACCCTGGTCGATGCTGAAGCTGCCGCTCTTGACGATGCCTTCTTCCAGGCTCCAGCCTTCGTGGCGCGTGGTCTGGAAGTACAGGTCGGCATCGTCGACGCGGTGCTCGCGGATCGTCGCCAGCGCTTGCTGCAACGTGGCCTCTGACAGGTCGAACGGGTCCAGCAGCGCCGCCTGCGCGATCGCCAGGCGTTCGAGGGTCGGTTCGCGGGAAATCATCGGTAGGGTGCCTGGGCAGCGAAGGGGGGACGATTGTAGAAGTCGGGTGCCCACGCCGTGCGTGGCCTTCAACCGCTGCCGTCGACCAGTGCGCGTTCAACCAGCGCACGTTCGTAGAGGGCATTGCGCGGCGCACCGCTGATTTCGGCGGCCAGCGCCACCGCCTGCTTCAGCGGCAACTCGCGCAGCAGCACCTGCAGCGTGTGCAGCGCGGCCGGCGGCAACTCGTCGGCGTCGGCAATCGCGAGTGGGGGCAGCGCATGCAGCACCAGCACGAATTCACCGCGCCCGCGGTTGGCATCGGCGGCCAGCCAGTCGGGCAGGGTGCTGGCCAGATTGGTGTGCACGGTTTCGAACTGCTTGGTCAGCTCGCGGCACAACGTCACGCGGCGCAATGGCGCGTCGGTGGCCAGCGCGGTCAGCAACTCGGCGATGCGGTGCGGGGCTTCGAATAGCAGTTGCGTGCAGGGGTCGGCCAGCGATCTGGCCAGGCGCGCGCGGCGCTCGCCACCCTTGGCCGGCAGGAAGCCGACGAAGCGGAAGCCGCCCGAGGCGCTGCCGGCGCCAGTGGCCGCGGCGGTGGTGTCGCCAGCTGCACTCAAGGCCGCAAGTGCCGCACTCGGCCCAGGCACCGGCACCACCGGGTGCCCGGCCGCAGCCGCCTGGGCCACCAGCGCGGCGCCGGGGTCCGACACTGCCG
>JBDSMV010000257.1:0-2793 GCA_039915715.1 Rubrivivax sp.
GCGGGCTGCGCGTCGCAGATGCCAGCGTGATGCCGTCGATCACCAGCGGCAACACCAACGCACCGACGCTGATGATTGCCGAGCGTGCGGCGCAATGGATCGCCGAAGCGGCCCGCGCACCGGCGGGTTAGCCCCGTAGCGCGAGCGTACCCGGGCCCCTACAGTGGCCCCACTCGGGGTGCGGGGTCCAAGGCTCGCGGCACCCGCGGGGGCAGAGGAGACGACAGACACAAAAGCAAGATTGCAGCAGACCGGCCGTCGAAACGACAGGCTGGCCCCGCATTTCACAAGCGCTGCGAGTCAGCGCTTTTTTTTGTCCTGCGTTGTGCGTTGGCGCATTTTTGTCGGGCCTGGCGGAGCAAAGGCAGCAAGCTTGAGGCGCAACCGGCTGGGAATCGACCTGCTGTTCCGGGGCTTGGTGCCGCAGTTGCCGACCTAGCATGGCGCCACCGTGGCAACCGAAGCGCCGGACATGTCTGTGAACCCCGAACTGCGAAGACTCGAAATCGACATCCCGACGCAGCCGCAGGCCTTGGTGCAGCTGTCACTGTTGTTGGCCGAGGAGGAAGTCAACCTGCAGGCCGCATCCGCGCTGATCGAAACCGACATGGCGTTGGCGTCGGCCGTGATGAAGGCTGTCAACTCGTCGCTCTACGGGTTGAAGGGCCGGGTGCAAAGCGTGCAGCAAGCCATCACCTACCTGGGCATGCGGGAAGTTGCGGCGATCACTTTCGAGATGGGTTTGCGCGCTGCTTTCCCGGCCGCCATCGAATTGGAGCCGCTGTGGACGCGTGCGGCCGAACGCGGCCTGCTGATGGGTCGGTTGGGCTCAGCGCTGTCGCTCGACGCCTGGGCTGCGCATTCGGCCGGTCTGTTCGAGGAGTGCGGCAAGGCGGTGCTGTTCCGCCATGCACCCGACCACTACCGCGCGATGCTGCGTGCCGCCACGTCAGACACCGAACTGGCCGCGCTGGAACACGCTGGCTTCGGCGTCAGCCACGACGCGCTGGGCGCCGCGCTGTGTGAAAGCTGGGGCTTGGGGCCTGCGGCCGTGGCCAGCGTGCGCCACCACATCGCGGCCCACACCGCCGGCGTCCTGCCCGAACTGCCGGCCCGGCGCAGCATTTGTGCGCTGTCGGCGCTGGCCCATGCCTTGATGGCGACGCCAGAAACGCTGGAGGCGGTGGCCCTGGTGGTGTCACCGCCGGCCGATCTGGACCTGGCATTGGTGCTGCGCGCCGCCGGGCTGGCCCGCAAGCAGCTGTCGACGCGCGAAGCGGCGGCCCTGGCAGCCGAATCGCAGCCAGCCTGAGGAAAGCCCGTCTGGTGAGTTGGCCCAGGCTTCGCTAGCCTGCGGTCATCACCACTTCGACGGCCCAGTTTTGCCTGGCCGCTATGGCCATGCCTGCTGCCAAGTCCGCTGCCTTGCCCAATATCGCTTCCAGCGCCGACGCCCCCGCAGACTCGCTGGCGTTGCAACGCCTGTACCACTGGGAAAAGACGGCTGCCGACCGCATGGTGTTCGTTCAGCCCGTCGGCGACGGCAAGCTGACCGAATACACCTGGCGCCAGGTGATGGACCAGGTGCGACGCATGGCGACCCACCTGCAAAGCCAGGGGCTGCAACCGGGCGACAAGGTGGCGCTGCTGTCGAAGAACACGGCGCACTGGCTGATGGCCGATTTCGCGATCTGGCTGGCCGGCTGCGTCTCTGTTCCGCTGTACCCGACGCTGGCGGCCGGCACCATCCGCCAGATCCTGCAGCACAGCGAAGCCAAGCTGCTGTTCGTCGGCAAGCTCGATGGCTATGCCGGCATGAAGCCGGGCATTCCCGACGGCCTGCCGTGCGTGGCGTTGCCGCTGGCACCGGCCGACGCGTTGTCCAGCCACCCGCGCTGGGACGACATCGTCGCGAAAACCGAGCCGCTGAAGGGCGAGCCGATACGGCCGGCCGGGGATCTGGCGACGATCATGTACACCTCGGGCACCACCGGCGCGCCCAAGGGCGTGATGCACAGCTTCGGCAGCTTCGCGCTCGCGGTCAAGAACGGGCTGACGCGTATCGATATGGATGCCGATTCGCGCATGCTGTCGTACCTTCCGCTGTCGCACGTGGTGGAACGTGCGCTGGTCGAACACGGGTTGTTGAACAGCGGCATGCAGGTCTACTTCGCCGAATCGCTGGACACCTTTGCCGCCGACCTGCAGCGGGCTCGCCCGACGGTGTTCTTTTCGGTGCCGCGGCTGTGGGTCAAGTTCCGGCAGGGCGTGAATCACAAGATGCCACCGTCCAAGCTGGACCTGTTTCTGAAGATCCCGATCCTCTCGGGCATCGTGAAGAAAAAGGTGCTCACGGCACTCGGCCTGCAGGACTGCGTGTTCGCCGCCGCCGGCGCGGCGCCCACCCCGCCCGAACTGCTGCGCTGGTACGGCCGGCTCGGCTTGAAGGTGGGCGAGGGCTACGGCATGACCGAAAACCTGGGCGCCAGCCACATCAGCAACGGCAACCCGGCCACGGTCGGCACGGTCGGCAAACCGTATCCCGACGTGCAATGCCGCATCGATCCGGCCAATGGCGAAATCCAGGTCAAGACACCGTGGACCATGCTCGGCTATTACAAGGAGCCGGAAATGACGCGGGCCACGATGACCGACGACGGCTGGCTCAAGACGGGCGACAAGGGGTCGATCGATAAGCAGAACAACCTGAAGATCACCGGCCGCGTCAAGGACCTCTTTAAGACCAGCAAAGGCAAATACGTGGCGCCGGCCCCGATCGAAGACAAGCTGGTG
>JBDSMV010000264.1:0-5644 GCA_039915715.1 Rubrivivax sp.
TCAACCCGATCTGTGGTTCTACATGCCGACCAGCCTGGCGGCGGGAAAGACGCTCAGCGAGGCGGAGACGCTCGACCTGATCCGCGTCTCGACCGGCATCGACCTACCCTATGAAATCCTCAGTTCCGACGAATGGGTCGCCAGCCGCCTGCTCGCCGATCGCTATGCCGACGGCCGCGTGTTCCTGATCGGCGACGCCTGCCATCTGCACCCGCCTTTTGGCGGTTACGGTATGAACATGGGCATTGGCGATGCGCTCGACCTCGGCTGGAAGCTGTCGGCTGTGCTCAATGGGTGGGGTGGCGAGCGGCTGCTCGACAGCTACGAAGTCGAGCGCCGGCAAGTGCACCGGCGCGTGATCGACGAGGCGGTGGAGAACCATGCCCACAGCTCGCGCAGCCTGGTGGTCGAAGGCATCGAGGCCAGTGGACCGGAAGGTGACGCGGTTCGCGCAGGCGTCAGAGAGCAAATCCTGACCCACAAGCGGCGTGAATTCGACGCACTCGGTGTGGTGCTGGGCAGCCGCCTGGCCACATCACCGGTTCTGGCGCCGGACGCCATCGAATCGGTACCGCCACCCGACTCGCCCACCTATGTCCCAAGCGCCAAACCCGGTTCGCTCGCGCCGCATGTGTGGCTGACCGATGGCAAGGCGCACGGCGCCTCGCTGTATGACCATTTCGCGACTGAAGGAATGACGCTGCTCGTCACTCGCCCAGAGGCCATGGCGGCGGCGGCGACGGTTTCCGAAGCCGCCCATGCAACCTTGGTGCCCTTGCGCGTTGTCGCACCGCAATCACCGGCGCTACACGCTCTCTATGAAGCGGACATGGCACTCATCCGCCCCGACCAGTTCGTTGCGTGGCGCGGCAACAGCGAGGCCGATGCCAGCGTGGCCCTGCTGCGGGCGGTCGGGCGTGAGTCGATCAACACATTGACGGAGCCACAGACATGAACAACGAATTGGAAACGGCCTACATCGGCATCGACTGCACCAAGCCCGGCGCCGTCGCGACCTATTTGCAGGACGTGGTCGGTCTGATGCCCGGCGAGCCTCGACAGGGTGCGGCAAGCACATGGCGCGTCGATGGCAAGGGAATGCGGCTGTGGCTGCAGCAGGCCGAGCGGGACGACGCTGCCTGCATCGGATTCACTGCTGGCAGCGTCGACGCCTACCAGCGCGGGCTTGCACGCCTGAAGCAGATCGGTGTCGAATGTGCGTCGCTGACCGCGGAGCAAAAGGCGCTGCGGGGCGTGCAGGAAGGCGTGTCGATGCGCACGCCCTGGGGCGTGCCCTTGGAGCTGGTGCACGGGTTGGCCGACGCAACAACGCCATTCGAAAGTGCCAGCTATCCCGACGGGCTCGTCACGCAAGGGCAGGGCTTCGGCCACTTCGTTTTCGTCGTTGGCTCGGCGGAAGATTACGAAGCATCGCGGCGCTTCGCCATCGAAGGGTTGGGGCTGAAGCTGACCGACTGGCTGCGCATGCCGATCGGGGGCGAGATGGAAATGAACGTCTCGTTCTTTCACTGCAACGCGCGCCACCACTCACTGGCTGTCGGCTTCGTCCCGATGCCGTCGGTGCCGCAGAGCCTGCACCACATCAACTTCGAAGTCGCGCAGGTTGCGACGGTCGGCAGCGCTTACGAACGTGCGCTGAATGCCGGCACCCCGCTGGCCAACACCCTCGGGCAACACGCCAACGACGGCATGGTCAGCTTCTACAGCCTGAGTCCGGCGGGTTGGGCAGTCGAGGTTGGCGCCACCGGCCGCACCGTCACCGAAGACTGGGCCGACTCGCGCGAGTACGACCGCATCAGTGATTGGGGGCATCAACCGCCCGATGTGCTCAAGCAAATGCTTTTTTCCAACAACGCCGCTCAACAAGGAAACCCATGAGACTCGTGACCTTCTCCTGCCGCGGCAGGACGTCCATCGGCAAGATCCACGCGGACCGGGTCATCGACCTGCCGGCTGCTGACGCGTCGCTGCCAACGACCATGCTCGCACTGCTGGCTGGCGGCCCGCAGCTGATGGAGCGCGCCCGCAAGGTCGACCCCGAGCAAGCGCCCTCGTACCCACTCGCCGATGTTCGGCTCGAGTCCCCGGTGCCGAATCCCAGCAAGTTCCTGGCCATCGGCATGAACTACCACGCGCACGCCGCCGAAGCGAAGCGCCACGGCGTCGAGGTGCCTGAAACCCAGGTGTGGTTCAACAAACAGGTTTCCTGCGTGATCGGTCCGTTCGACCGGGTGCACATGCCCAAAGTCTCGGACAAGCTGGACTACGAGGCCGAGCTGGGCGTCGTCATCGGCCGCCGCTGCCGCCATGTGTCGGTGGAAGATGCACGCTCTGTCATCGCCGGCTATACGGTGATGAACGATGTCTCGGTCCGCGACTGGCAGCGCCGCTCGGCCACGATGACCCTCGGCAAATCCTTCAACACGACCGGGCCGGTCGGACCGTGGATCGTCACCGACGACGAAGTCGCCGACCCCCACGCGCTTTCGATGCGCATGTTGATCAATGGCGAGGTTCGCCAACAGATCACGACCGGCGAGATGATCTTCAACATCTACGACCAGATCGCCTATCTCTCGACGGTGATGACCCTCGAGCCTGGCGACCTGATCGCCACCGGCACGCCTGCGGGGGTCGGTGCGGCGATGGTCCCGCCTTGCTATGTGAAGGTCGGCGACGTCATGCGTGTCGAGATCGACGGCATCGGCCACATCGAGAACGTCGTCATCCCGGAGCCCGTCTGACCATGGCACGCAAAGTCATCATCACCTGCGCCGTCACCGGCTCGGTCCACACCCCGAGCATGTCGCCGTACTTGCCCATCACGCCGGATCAGATCGCCGAGCAAGCGATCGACGCGGCAAAGGCAGGTGCCGCGATCCTGCACCTGCATGCTAGAAATCCGGCCGACGGTCGGCCGTCATTCGATCCCGAGGTCTATCGCCAGTTCCTGCCCAGGATCCACGCCGCCACCGACGCCGTCATCAACATCACCACCGGTGGCTCCCACACCATGACGCTGGACCAGCGGCTGGCCGGCGCTCTGGACATCTCGGCCGAGATGTGCAGTTGCAACATGGGGAGCATGAACTTCGGCTTCTTCCCGGTTGTCGAGAAGATGAAGGAATTCAAATACCCGTGGGAGCGGGAGCACCTCGAAGGCACGCGCAACGCGATCTTCCGCAACACCTTTCAGGACATCGAGAACGTCTTTTCCAGGTTGGGCGAGGCGCACGGCACGCGCTTCGAATTCGAGTGCTACGACGTGGGGCACCTCTACAACCTGAAGCACTTCGTCGACCGCGGACTGGTGCGGGGGCCCATCTTCCTGCAGTTCGTGCTCGGCATTCTGGGCGGTATCGGCGCCGACGCTGAGAACCTCAGTTTCATGAAGAGGGTGGCCGACAAACTGTTCGGCGACACCTATTTGTGGTCGGTGCTGGGCGCAGGCAAGCATCAGATGCCGCTTGCCACCCAAGCCGCGCTGTTGGGCGGCAATGTCCGCGTCGGTCTCGAAGACTCCCTCGCCGTGTCACCGGGTCAGTTGGCGAAATCGAACGCAGAGCAGGTGCACAAGATTCGCACCGTGCTCGAGGCCTGTGGGTACGAGATTGCGTCACCTGCGGAAGCGAGAACCATGCTCGGGCTCAAAGGCAGAGACAAAGTCAAGCTGGTCTGACGAGGTCAAGCACGGGTCGGCGGACTCAAGTGCCACCGCCGGGCCGCGTGCGATTACGACCAGGCCAAATGAATATCGGAATCAAAAGCAACAGCGGGATTTATTCCCCAGGAGACAACAGTGAGCAGACGCAATTTTAAATTTGCATTTACACCCGTGGTACTGGCCATGATGATGGCCAACGCCTGTGCGCAGGCCGCCGCGCCCGCCGCCCCCGCTGAGGCCGCGTCCGCAGCGGCCGATGGCGCAACAGCGGCTTCCGCCAATCCGCCCGCTCTCGAACTGCAACAGGTCGTGATCACGGCCACACGTCGATTCGCCAATTTGCAGCAGGTGCCAGCAACGGTGCAGTCATTGTCCAGCAACACGCTGGCCGAGCTGAAACTTCAGGCCGTGTCTGACTTGCCCGCACTGGTACCGGGACTCGCCGCAGCCCAAGCGGCCACCGTGGTCACCTTTCTCCGCGGAGTCGGCATCAACTCAGCCGGATTCACCACCGAAGCGCCGGTCGCCATCTACGTCGATGGTCTCTATCTGCCAAACCCTGCATCGGGGGTCTTCTCTTTCAACAATATCGAACGCATTGAAGTGCTGAAGGGCCCGCAGGGAACCTTGTATGGCCGCAATTCCACGGCCGGGCTGATCAGCATCGTCACCCGCGAACCCGAAAAAGAGCCGCGCTTGGACATTTCTGCCGGCTACGAAAGCTACAACACGACGAAGCTGAACTTTTACGGATCGACCCCGATTGCCGACGATTTGTTCATCGGTCTTTCCGCCGTGGTATCGAAGCAGAATAAAGGCTGGGGCAATAACATCGTTACCGGCAATGACGTGGGAAAAAGGTACGAACAAGGCGCACAGCTCAAATTGCTGTGGAAGCCTGTAAC
This sequence comes from Rubrivivax sp., assembly GCA_039915715.1. GTDB lineage: Bacteria > Pseudomonadota > Gammaproteobacteria > Burkholderiales > Burkholderiaceae_C > Rubrivivax. The sequence goes on from JBDSMV010000264.1 coordinate 4,591, forward strand.
GGGCACAAAGGTCACGATCACCGGCTTTTATGACCGGAACGACAGTGATCAGGGACTCGTCAACCCGATCTATCCCGGAACTGTTGCGATTGACGGCACACCGAGCTTGGGCAACTACAACACGGCCGTTCGTCGTGACCCTACCGGAATCACCGAGCAGGCCTACGTTGCATTGAAGATCGAGCAGGACTTAGGATTTGCCAATTTGCTCAGCCTGACCGGATACCAGCATGCCCACCAACAACAGAACTTCACGCAGAACGGAATTCCAGGCAAACCCGTGATCGGTCAATCTGCTTCCGAGGTCAATATCTTCGGCGACAACAAGACCTTCAGTCAGGAATTTCAGCTCAGCTCCAAACCGTCCGATTCACCTTTCGACTGGATCGCCGGGGCCTTCTATTTCCATGACAACACCACGCTCGGGCTCGATTCGTACGGCACCTGCATCGGGAACGTCTGCGCCCCGGCGCCCTTTCCGACGCACACCGACGCCGTCCCCACGACCCGGTCCTCTTCTGTTTATGCCGACGGCTCCTACAAGTTGCTGGAGGCCACGCGCCTGACCCTGGGGCTTCGGTATACGAAAGACAAGAAGGCGCTGACAGGGTTGCTTCGGCCGCTTGCGGGCTATCCCAACTCGCCAACGGCACTGCCCCCGACGGCCGTGCTGCACCCCGGCGACCCCTACCCCGGCAATCCGAATGGCATTCCAACTTCTGTCAGCTTCCCCAAGTTGACGTACAGGGCGGTGCTGGCGCAAGATTTCACCAAGGACATCAACGGTTATGTGTCCTACAACCGTGGCTTCAAGTCCGGCGCATTCAATCCGACCAGCTTCAGCAACCCGGTCAACAAGCCGGAGGTCCTGGATTCATGGGAAATCGGCTTGAAGTCGCAATTGTTTGACCGGCGTCTGCGGCTCAACGCATCGGTGTTCAACTACGACTACAAGGACTTGCAGCTGCGTACAACCGCGCCGCCTGCGCCTCCGGGCGGGTTCTTGCAGACGAATGCAGCGAATGCAACGGTAAGAGGTGTCGATATCGACTTC
>JBDSMV010000394.1:0-7242 GCA_039915715.1 Rubrivivax sp.
GCGGGCGTGCGGCGCGGCTATCACAAGCCGATCATGATCGCCGGCGGGCTCGGTGCGATCAGCGCTGAACAGGTTCAGAAGCTGCGGTTCGCAGCCGGGACGTTGCTGGTGCAGCTGGGCGGGCCCGGCATGCGCATCGGCATGGGCGGCAGTGCCGCCAGTTCGATGGCTGCGGGCAGCAACAGCGCCGCGCTGGACTTCGACAGCGTGCAGCGCGGCAACCCCGAGATGCAGCGCCGCGCGCAGGAGGTCATCGACCATTGCTGGAGGTTGGGTGCCAACAACCCGATCCTCGCGATCCACGATGTCGGCGCCGGTGGTTTGTCGAACGCCTTCCCTGAACTGGTCGACGGAGCCAGGCGCGGCGCGCGGTTCGACCTGCGCCGCATCCCGCTGGAAGAAAGCGGTCTGTCGCCGAAAGAGATCTGGAGCAACGAAAGCCAGGAACGCTATGTGTTGGCACTGGACCCCGACCTGCTGCCGCTGTTCCAGCAGATGTGCGAGCGGGAGCGCTGCCCGCATGCCGTGGTGGGCGTGGCCACCGAAGAGCCCACCTTGCTGTTGCTGGATGATCCAACCGACTCCGATGCCAGCCCGCGCCCGGTGGACATGCCGATGGACGTGCTGCTGGGCAAGCCGCCCAAGCTGCACCGCAAGGTGCAGCGGGTTGCACGCCACGCAGCTGCACTGGATCTGACCGGCGTCACGCTGGAGCAGGCGCTGCGCGATGTGCTGCGCCATCCCACCGTGGCCAGCAAGCGCTTTCTGGTGACGATCGGCGACCGCACCGTGGGCGGCTTGAGCCACCGCGATCCGATGGTCGGCCCGTGGCAGGTTCCGGTGGCCGATTGCGCGGTCACGCTGGCCGATTTCACAGGCCTGCGCGGCGAGGCGATGGCGATGGGCGAGCGCACTCCGCTCGCGGCTGTCGACGCCCCCGCTTCGGGGCGCATGGCAGTGGCCGAGGCCATCACCAACCTGCTGGCTGCGCCCGTGCACAGCCTGCCGCGCATCAAGCTCAGCGCCAACTGGATGGCGGCGTGCGGCGAGCCTGGCGAAGACGCGGCGCTCTACGACACCGTGCGTGCGGTGGCGTTGGAGCTGTGTCCGGCGCTCGGCATCGGCATTCCGGTCGGCAAGGACTCGCTGTCGATGCGCACCCGCTGGACCGACGATGCCGGCGGGGTGCGACAGGTCACTGCGCCCGTGTCGCTGGTGGTGACCGCCTTCACGAGCCTGGACGATGTGCGCGGCACCTGGACCCCGCAGCTGCAGCCTGGCGACACCTCGCTGGTGCTGATCGACCTGGGGCAGGGGAAGAAGCGCATGGCCGGGTCGATGCTGGCGCAGGTGAGGGGCAGCTTCGGCAGTGCCGAGGTCGACGGCGTTCCGGACCTCGACGACCCCGCGCTGCTGGTGTCGCTGGCAGCCGCGCTGAAAGCACTGCGCGCGAACGGACGCGTTCTGGCTTATCACGACCGCAGCGACGGCGGTCTGTGGGCAACGGTATGCGAAATGTCGTTTGCCGGCCGCGTCGGCGTGAGCCTCAATGTCGACATCCTCGTGACCGAGAGCGACGGCATCGTTGACAGCCGCGCCGAGTACGGTGACTCGAAGAACTGGGCCGGTCAGGTTGGCGAACGCCGCAACGAGCTGACCCTCAAAGCGCTGTTCAACGAAGAGATCGGGATCGTGATTCAGGTGCCGACGGCGGTGCGTAACGAGGTCCTTGCCACGCTGCGCGAGCACGGGTTGTCGAAGCATTCGCATGTCATCGGCAAGACCAACGAGACCCGCAACATCGAGATCTGGCGCGATGCCAAACGCCAGTTCACGGCCCCGCTGTTCGAGCTGCAACAGCAGTGGGACGAAGTCAGCTGGCGCATCGCGCGCCAGCGCGACAACCCCGCCTGTGCCGATGCCGAGCATGCGGCGGCAGGCCTCGCAGACGACCCCGGCCTGAGCGTTGCACCGAGCTTCGATGTGCAGCAGGCGCCGGCTGTTCTGAGCACGCGGCCGAAGGTGGCGATCCTGCGCGAGCAAGGCGTCAACTCGCACATCGAGATGAGCTTCGCAATGCACGAGGCCGGCTTCGACACCTTCGACGTGCACATGAGCGATCTGCAGGCCGGTCGCGCCCGGCTCGCAGACTTCCAGGGGCTCGTTGCTTGCGGGGGTTTCAGCTATGGCGACACCCTCGGCGCCGGTGAAGGCTGGGCGCGATCGATCCTGTTCAACCCGAGATTGGCCGAAGCGTTCGCGGCATTCTTCGGCCGCTCCGACACGCTGGCGCTTGGGGTCTGCAACGGCTGCCAGATGTTTGCGGCGCTGTCGCCGATCATTCCGGGCACGCAGGCCTGGCCACGCTTTACCAGGAACCGCAGCCAGCAATTCGAGGCCCGACTGTCGATGGTCGAAGTGCTGGATTCACCGAGCCTGTTTTTCAGCGGCATGGCCGGCAGCCGGCTGCCGATCGCGGTGGCGCACGGCGAAGGTTATGCCGACTTTTCGCAGCGCGGCGATGCGACGACTGTGCAGCGCGCCATGCGCTTGGTCGATCACCACGGCGCAGCCACTGAGGCTTATCCCGCCAACCCCAACGGCAGCCTAGATGGCCTGACCGCGGTCACCACGGCCGATGGCCGCATCACTGCGCTGATGCCGCACCCCGAGCGCGTGTTCCGCAACATCCAGCTGAGCTGGAACGATCCGAAGCAAGGTGACCCGGCGGGCTTCAGCCCGTGGATGCAGATGTTCCGCAACGCGCGGATGGCCTTGAAGTAACACCGTCTTCGTTGCCGATGGCACGGGATGCGAAGGAGCAAACGAGATGAGAGATGCCCTGCGCCGCGCAGAAGCCTTTGCCGAGCGCTTCGGCTTGCGGGTGCCCGTCCTGCTGGCACCCATGGCCGGCGCTTGTCCCGTGTCGCTGTCGGCGGCCGTGGCGCAGGCCGGTGGCATGGGTGCCTTGGGGGCGTTGCTGCATGAGCCCGATGCGATTGCGGCATGGGTGGCCGACTTTCGCAGCAAGGCGGGCGCCGGCGCGCCCCTGCAAATCAACCTGTGGATGCCCGACCCACAGCCGCATCGCGATGTCGACAACGAAGCCGCGCTGCGCGACTGGTTGGTGCGCTTCGGCCCACCGGTCGATGCGGCTGCAGCCGATGCGGAACCGATCGAGGTCGATCGGCAATGCGAAGCGCTGCTGGTCGCCAGGCCCACTGCCGCCTCATCGATCATGGGCTTGTTTGCTCCGCCGTTCGTCGACCGTTTGAAAGCAGCCGGCATCGCCTGGTTTGCCACTGTCACGACGGTGACCGAAGCCCGCGCCGCCGAAGCGGCAGGCGCTGATGTGATCGTGGCGCAGGGCGCGGAAGCCGGCGGCCACCGGGGTGCGTTCGACGCGGCGACGGCGCGCGACGCAGCCGTTGGTTTGTTCGCGTTGCTGCCGCAGGTGGCCGATGCGGTCAGCGTGCCGGTGGTGGCCACCGGTGGCATCGCCGATGCGCGTGGCGTGGCTGCAGCGCTGATGCTGGGTGCGAGCGCGGTGCAGCCGGGCAGCGGGTTCCTGCGTTGTCCCGAAGCCGCATTGGCGCCGGCATGGGCCGATGCGCTGGCCGGCCTGGCGCCCGAATCCACGCAGTTGACACGGGCGTTCTCGGGCCGCTGGGGCCGCGCGATCGCCACCGATTACGTGCGAGCCGCAGCCGGGGCCGATGCACCCGAACCGGCGCCGTACCCGGTGCAGCGCGCGCTGACCGCGCCGATGCGCAAAGTCGCGCAGCAGGCCGGCGATATACAGCGCATGCAGGCCTGGGCTGGGCAGTCAGCTGGTCTGGCGCGCGCGGTGCCGGCAGCGGAACTGATGCGCAAGCTTTGGTTCGACGCGCAGACCTTGATCGCCCACGAGCCGTGAAGCATGCAGGCGCAGACGCGATGCATGGACTGGCCGATCTGCTCGCAAACATCCGCAAAGTGCAGGGCCTGGTCGAGAAAAAGACCGGCATTTTCTACAACCGCTCAGGAGTCTACCTTCACTTCCACGAGGACCCCGGCGGGCGTGTTTGCCGATCTGAAAGCACCCGGCGGCGGCTTCGAGCGCTTTGCCGTGACCACGACCAGCCAGCAGAGCGCGCTGCTGAAGCGGCTTACCGAGGGCCCGCGCTGAGGCGACAACGATGGCCGGGCCGCGAGGCGCGGCATCCCATCAGGGCTTCAGCGTGCGTTCGATGAACAGCACCAGCGTCGCGAAGTAATAGTCGGCGTTCTCGCGCCGCGCAAAGCCGTGCCCTTCGTTGTCGGCCAGCAAGTACCACACCGGGGTGCCGCGGGCCTGCAGGCTGCGCACGATCTGCTCGCTCTCGGTCCACGGCACACGGGGGTCGTTCTTGCCCTGCACCACCAGCAGCGGCTTGGTGATGCGGTCGACATGGCTCAGCGGTGAGATCTGCGTCAGCAGCGCCCGCATTGCGGGGTCACGTTCATCGCCGTACTCGGCGCGCCGCAGATCGCGTCGGTAGCTCTCGGTGTTCTCGAGAAAACTGACGAAGTTGCTGATGCCCACCACCGCCGCGGCGCCGGCAATGCGGTCGGCCAGCCGGGTAGCCGCAGCCAGTGCCATGTAGCCGCCATAGCTGCCGCCGAGCACCATCACGCGATTGGCATCCAGCCCAGGGTGCGTCGCCACCCAGTCGATGGCGCTGCCCATGTCCTTGACTGAGTCTTCACGCAGGCGGCCGTTGTCCAGGCTCAGGAAGGTCTTGCCATAGCCCGACGAGCCGCGCACGTTGGGCTCCAGCACCGCCACGCCCATTTCTTGCGTCAGGTGGTTCAGCCGGCCCTGCCAGCCCAGCTTGGACTGCGCTTCGGGGCCGCCATGCATCGCCAGCACCACCGGCCGCCGGCCTTCGAAGCGGGGCGGCGGCAGGCTCAGGACTCCGCTGATGTCGCGCCCGTCGAAGCCCCGCCAGCGCACGATCTGCTGCGGCGGCAGGCTTTGCAGGTTCAGGCCTTCGGTGCCGGCCGGCGTGGTCCAGGTTTCGAGCTTGCCGCTGTCCAGGTCCAGGGCATGAATCTGCGACGGGCCGCGCGCACTGTTGACCACCAACGCGAGCAAGTTCAAGCGATCGTGAAAATGCGCCGATGCGATGCTGCCTTGCGGCAGGGTCACCCCGACGGGCAGCGACACCCGCGCGCCGCTGGTGGCGTCGATCAAACGCATCTCGTCGCGGCCGTCGACATTGACGTTGATCGCCAGCACCCGGCCGTCTGGGCTTTCGCTGCTCTGCTCGACATCCCACGGGGTGTCGGCGGTCAGGCGCTGCAGGGTGCCGGTGCGCAGGTTCAGGCGCATCAACTCGCGGAACTCGCCGACGCGGTCGCTGACCACGAACAGCGACTGGCCGTCGGCCGCCCAGTGGGCGACGAAATGGGCGGCGCGAAGCGTGCTGTCGCCGGCCGGCAGCAGGCGGCGGCGCTCGCCGGCACGCGGGCCCTGCGGCTCGCCATTGCCCGGGGCGTGCGTCGGCCAGCTGAATCAGCCAGACCTCGGATTCGGCAGCCGATACATAGCGCACCAGCGCCACGCTGGAATCGTCCGGCGACACGTCGGCGCCGAACCATCCGCCGCCCGGCAACTCGGCCAGCACCTTGGCGCTGGCTGGCTGGTCGGGGTCGACCAGCGACAGCGTCGTGGTGACCTCCGAACGGCTGCCGCCGGTTGCCGTTCGGTCCAGCGGCACCGACGCCACCAGCGCCAACGGCCGCGACTTGAGCCAACCCAGCAAGGCGTGACGTTGGCCGGACGCTGTGATCTGCGTCGTGGCTCGCGTCTGCGGGTCGAGCCTGAAGAGCTGAAACGCTTCGTCACCGCCGCTGCCGCGCGACAGCACGATGCTGGCGCCGCGGCTCGGCTCGTAGCGTGCGCTGCCGACCGGGTCGCTGGCGTCGGTCAGGCGCTCGGGCTCGGCCAGTGGCGAGCCGACTCGATACAGCTGCGTGGTGCTGGCGCCCGGTGCGCGATGGCGCAGCAGCATCTCGCGGCGCTCGGGGTGCCAATCGACGAAGGCATGGCCGGCCACGCGGTTGTAGCGTTGCGCTGCGTTCAGCAATGCTTGCGGGATCGGGGGCACGCCCTCGACTCGCAGCGCGGCCGGCGGGGCGGCGACGGCGGCGGCCGGAGCAACCTCCGCGCTGGCGCCCTCGCGAATGGAGGCGCAACCGGGCAGCACCAAAGAAAAAGCCGTCAACGCGGCGAATTCGCGCCGCGTGACGGCTGAGGGTGCGGGACCGAGGAGGCTGCGTTTCATGCCGGCATCGTAGCCGGCATGGCCCACCCGATCAGGCCATCTGCTCGATGCCGGCGATTGCCCACGGCTGGGTTTCGTCCAGCGGCCGCACCAAGTGCCAGACCTCGTCGAAGGGGTTGGCCACGCTGCCCTTCTCTTCGACGATCAGGCCGTGGAAGCGCACGCTGACGATTTGACGGCCATCGTCGTCGGCCACGTCGAGCACCTCGGCGTCGACACGCTGCACATCGGTCTGCTGCGCTGCCGGGCCGCGTTCCTGCAGGTCGAGCCGCAGCGAGGCGAACAACTCCGGGGTCGTGAAACGGCGCAGATCGTCCAGGTCGGCGGCGTCGTTGGCAGCCTGCATGCGAATGAAGATCAGCTTCGCGGTGCGGGTGAAGCTTTCGCTGTCGAAGCTGGCGGGCACGAAGGCACGGGTGACCCCGGTGCTACTGGCTGGAACCGCCACGCCCGCGGCTGCCACCGCGGCGGCCGGCACGGATGCAGCCACGGCATCGGTTGCGGCCTGGCGTGGCAACGGCTGCGGTTGAGGCACGGGCTGCGGCCATGCAGGGCTGCTGTTGCCCGCGCCCGCCATGGCGGGAGTGGGAGTCTGTGCGCCGGCGTTCATGCGCCGCATCACGAAGCGGATCAGCATGAAGGCGCCCACGGCCAGCAACGCCATCATGACGATGTTGGCGAAGCCTTCGCCCATGCCGAGGTGGCTCATCAGCGCCGCCAGACCGAGGCCGGCGGCCAAACCGGCGATCGGGCCCATCCATGACCGCTTGGACGCTGCAGCGGCGGTGCCTGCGGCGGCGGCACCGCCGGCGTTGGCCTGCTGCCCCGGCGCGGGCGTGGCGGGCTTTGCGGGCACCGCGTCAGGGGCCGTGCGGGCCGGCATGTTGCGCTGCATCCCCGACGAACGAGCGCCGCCGAAGCGGCGGGCGTCGGC
>JBDSMV010000420.1:0-9522 GCA_039915715.1 Rubrivivax sp.
AGCTGACCCGCAGCATCACCCGCGACCCGCGTTTCGCCGATGTGCCGGTGATCATGTGCACCAGCAAGAACCAGGAAACCGACAAGGTCTGGGGCATGCGGCAGGGCGCACGCGACTACATCGTCAAACCGGTCAACGGCGACGAGCTGATCGCCAAGATCAGAGCCTTCGACTGATGGAGCGGCCCCCAGCTCACTTCGTTCGCGGCCCCCGAGGGGCGCTTCAGTTCCTTCGGGCGGCCGAGCGGGTCACGCTGCCCCAAGCTCACTGCGTTCGCGGCCCCCAGGGGGCGTTTCAGTTCCTTCGGACGGCCGAGCGGAACTGACGTCATGGCCCGCCGCGACGCATTGCGAGAGTTGCAGAGCCGCCTGGCCGAGCGGCTTCAGGCCGCCCGCACCGAAACCGCGCGCCGCAGCTGGCTGGCGGTGGACTGCGCCGGGCTGGGCATGCTGATGCCGCTTGAAACCGCCGGTGAGATCTTCGCGCTGAGTCCGCTGATGGCGGTGCCTCACACCCAACCCTGGTTCCTGGGCGTTGCCAACCTGCGCGGGCAACTGCACGGGGTCGTCGACCTGGCGGCGTTTCTGGGGCTGCGGCCTCCGCAGGCGCCGGACGCATTGCGCGAGCAGTCGCAGATCGTGGCCTTCAACCCCAGGAGCGGTGCCCATTGCGCGGTCCTGGTCGACCGGCTGGCGGGCCTGCGCAGCGAGGACCAGCTGACCGCCGACGAGGACGACGAAGACAACCGATCGGCCGACAGCATCGGCCACGCTGATGGCGCCAACGGTGCGCAAACCGCGCAAACCCTGCGACCGGCTGCCGTCCGCCCCGCCTTCGCCACCGCGCGCTGGCGCGACACGGCCGGGCGCCATTGGCAGGAAATCGACCTGCTGGCGCTGGCCCACCACCCCCGTTTTCGATCGATCGCCACCTGAACGCGGGCGCTGCGCCACCGAACCTGCAGCGAACCCGCTGGCCACATCCGCAGCGCGCAAGCATCCGATCTCCGGGCCGCGCCCCGGCTTCGGACACCGACACTGGAACCCCGACGACATGAGCCCCTTCCTGGACCGTTTCAAGGTCGATCCCCAAGCCAGCACGGCCACCGGCCAGGTCGGTCCGTTCGACGAGCTGGCGCTGCCCGACAACCCGATGGAAGCCACGGTGCGACTGGGGCCCAACAGCGTGATCCCTTCATTTGGCCCGGGGGCTTCATCGCAGACCGCGCGCCGGATGGCAACCAGCCAGGATGAGAGCGACAGCGGCAGCGACAGCCTGCGCGATGGTGATTCGATCATCTCCGAAGCGGCCCCGTCGGAGCTGGCGCAGGAGTACGGCAGCACCCGCGCCATCGACGATGGCCATGGCGCAGGCGCCTTCACCAGCGGACTGCCGGTGATCGGGGGCTGGCCGCTGGCGCGTCAGCAGCGCGTGATGGCGGGGCTGCTGGCGGCCGGCATCGCCGGCCTGCTGCTGGTGACCGTGCTGGCGGTGCTGGCCAGCGGGCGCAGCGCCGACCAGGTCGCGGCCGCGGGCCAGGCAGCGACGCAGTCGCAGCGCCTGGCCAAGTCGGTGTCGCAGGCGATGGTCGGACAGGTGGCCGCGTTTCCGGAAGTCAAGGACAGCATCGCCGTGCTGAGCACCAACGTGCGCGGTCTGAAGACCGGCAATGCCGCGGTGCCGGCCGTGCCAGCGGGGCTCCAGGACGAAGTCGACGCGATGTTGCCGCTGGTGGACCGGGCCGAAAAGAACGCTCAGGTCGTGGCGGCGCAGCAAGGCACGCTGACGCAGGTGGGTCAGGCGCTGCGGGCCATCAACCGCCAGAGCGGCGACCTGCTGGAAACGGCCGAAACGGTGTCGTCGCTGAAGCTGCAATCGGGCGCGTCGGCGGCCGAGCTGTCGGCAGTGGGCCAGCTGGTGATGCTGACGCAGCGCATCGGCAAGAGTGCGAACGAGTTTCTGACGACAGAAGGCGTCAGTCCCGAAGCCACCTTCCTGCTTGGCAAGGACCTGAATTCGTTCCGCGAGATCGCTCGCGGCGTGATGGAAGGCAACCCCGACCTGCGCCTGCCCGGCACGCGCGACCCGGCGACGCGCGAGAAGCTGCAGCAGTTGCTGGCGCAGTACGAGCAGACCCGCACCGACGCCAGCGCCATCCTGGGGCAGCTGCAGGGGCTGGTGGCCGCGCGTGAGGCTCAGAGTGTGATCGTGGCCGACAGCGAGCCGCTGCGCCGCGGGCTCGACCAGTTGCAGGTGGGACTGACCGCGCAAAGCGGCTTCGGCCCGCTGCGGCTGCTGGGTGGCTTGCTGTCGTTGCTGCTGCTGACACTCGGCGCGCTCGGCCTGCTGAGGCTGTTCGTGACGGACCAGACCGGTCGTTCGCGCGTGGCCGAGGCCCAGCGCCACGAAGCCGAGCGCCAGGAACAAGAAGCCAAGCGCGTCAACGACGCCAACCAGGCGGCCATCCTGCGGCTCATGAACGAGCTGCAGGCGGTGGCCGAAGGCGACCTGACCCAGCAGGCCACCGTGACCGAGGACATCACCGGCGCCATCGCCGACTCGGTCAACTACACGGTCGAGGAGCTGCGCACGCTGGTGGCGCAAGTGCAGGACACGGTGGGCCGCGTCACCGACACGACCCAGCAGGTCGAGCAAACGTCCACCGAGCTGCTGGCGGCATCGACCGAGCAACTGCGCGAGATCCGCGACACCGGCGAATCGGTGCTGCAGATGGCCGGCCGCATCAACGACGTGTCGGCGCAAGCGCAAACCACCGCCGACGTGGCGCGCCAGTCGCTGCAGGTCGCGGGAAATGGTTTGACCGCGGTGCAGAACACGATCGGCGGCATGAACACCATCCGCGACCAGATCCAGGACACCTCCAAGCGCATCAAGCGGCTCGGCGAGTCGTCGCAGGAGATCGGCGAGATCACCGAGCTCATCAGCGACATCACCGAGCAAACCAACGTGCTGGCGCTGAATGCCGCCATCCAGGCCGCGAGCGCGGGTGAAGCCGGCCGCGGCTTCAGCGTGGTGGCCGAAGAAGTCCAGCGGCTGGCCGAACGTTCTGCCGATGCCACGCGCCAGATCGCCGCCATCGTGCGCAGCATCCAGACCGACACCCAGGACGCGGTGGGCGCGATGGAGCGCAGCACGCAGGGCGTGGTCGAAGGCGCGCGGCTGACCGACGCCGCTGGCTCGGCACTGGCCGACATCGACCGCGTCACGCGCGAGCTGTCGGACCTGATCACCGGCATCTCCGACGAGGCGCTGCGCGAGGCGCAGTCGGCCAACGTGGTGGCTGCCAACATCCAGCACATCTTTGCCGTCACAGAGCAGACCTCGGACGGCACCCGCTCGACCGCGAAGATGGTGCGCGAGCTGTCGCGCACGGCCGAGGAGTTGAAGACTTCGGTGGCGCGGTTCAAGATCGCCTGAGTGCGATCCGACATCCTGCCGTCCTTATCAGACCGCCCCCATCAGGACGCCCCGACTTTTCGCCCGGCCCCGCCCAGCATGTTCGACACCACCGACACCGCCCTGCCGCAAGACCCGATCGATGCGGACGACGCCACCGAAGACCTGAGCGCCCTGGCGTGGGTGCATGGCGAATTGCGCCGCTCGATCGAAGCCGCCCACAAGTCGCTGCGACGCCATCTGAAAGAAGCCAAGGCCGCAGCCGAATCGGATGTCGATGCGGTCGACCCTGCGGTGCTGCGGTCGGCTCGGGCCCAGCTGCACCAGGGCGTGGGCGCGTTGGAGCTCGTGAACCTGCCGGCGGTGGCCGACGTGTTGCGTGCCAGCGAAGCGGCGGTGCAGCGCATGGTGGCGCGGCCGGCGCTGCTGGATGTCGCTGCGGTGGAGACGATCGAGCGGGCCTCGTTTGCGCTGCTGGACTTCCTGTCTCGCCAGTTGGCCGGCAAGCCGGTGTCGCCGCTGCTGCTGTTTCCGCAGTACCGGGCCGTGCAACTGTTGGCCGCAGCCGACCGGGTCCACCCTGCTGATCTCTGGCGCGCCGATTGGCAATGGCAGAGCCTGCCGCCCGACCTCCGCGTGGCGCCGCGCGCCACCGACGAAGCCGCGCGCGCCGCGATGGAAACGCTGGTGCTGCCGCTGACGCGCGAACCGGGCGCTGCCGCTTTCGAACGCATGAGCACGCTGTGCGCCGAGCTGGGTGCTGGCGCGCGCGACGCCGACCCGAACTTCGGCACCCTGTGGCAACTGGCCGCGGCAGTGTTCGAGGCGTTGGCGTGCGGACTTCTGCTCCCGGACCTCTACACCCGGCGCATTCCGTCGCGGCTGATGGCGCAGTTGCGGCTGCGCACGTCGGGCCAGCACGAACTGGCGGATCGGCTGGCGCAGGATTTGTTGTTCTTCTGCAGCCATGCCGAGCCGCCGGCAACCGCTGACGACGCACCGCGGCTGGCGGCTGTGCGCAGGGCATGGCGCTTGCAAGCGGCCCCGACCGCCGACTACGAAACCCAGCGCCTGGGCCGGTTCGACCCCGCGCTCGTCGCGCTGGCGCGCAAGCGCGTGGCTGCCGGCAAGGATGCGTGGTCGGCTGTGGCCGGCGGCGAGTTGCACCGCCTGGCGGGTCTCGCAGACCAGTACTCGCTGGTCGGCGACTCGCTGCGCCGCCTGCTGCCGGGCGGCGATGCGCTGGCCACGGTGCTGCAAGCGGCCGTGTCGCAGACCCGTGCCTCCGGGATCGAGCCGCCCGCGCCGCTGGCGATGGAGGTGGCCACCTCCATTCTCTATGTCGACGCCACGCTCGAGGACGGTGAGTTCGACCATCCCCAACTGCAGACCCGCATCGAACACTTGGCGCAACGTGTCGACGCTGTCCGGCACGGCGCCGATCCCGAGCCGCTGGAAGCGTGGATGGAGGAGCTGTACCGCCGTGTCTCCGACCGCCTGACGATGGGCAGTGTGGTGCAGGAGTTGCGCCATTCGCTGTCCGAGGTCGAGAAGGACATCGACGGCTACTTTCGCGACCCATCGCAGAGCAGCCTTCTGGCGCCGGTGCCGGCCCAGCTGGCAGCGATGCGGGGCGTGCTGTCGGTGCTGGGGCTCGATCAGGCATCGCAGGCCGTGCTGCGCATGAAGGGCGATGTCGAGTCGCTGGTGCAGGCCGGTACCGATCCCGAGCAGAGAGTCCAGGCGGGAACCTTCGGCAGGTTGGCCGACAACCTGGGCGCGCTCAGTTTCCTGATCGACATGATCAGCGTGCAACCGCAGATGGCCAAGGCGTTGTTCCGCTTCGATCCCGAAAGCGGCAGCCTGAGCGCGGTCATGGGCCAGCGCCGCCAGCGTGACCGCGCGTCGGGCTTCGACGCCCTGGACGAAGCCGCGACCGCCCCGCCACCGACGCCGTCGTCGCCACCCGCCAGCCCGTTGCTGAACCAGTTGCAGGCGCTGGCCGAAGCCGTGGCGTTGCCGCACACCCCCGGGGGGGACATTGCGGCGCGCCTGTCGCCTTTGGCAGAACAGGCGTTGACCGAAGGTCGGCCCGATCTGGCACGCCTGCTGGACGATGCGCAGGACGGCCTTGCGACCGACCTCGACGACCATTCGAGGGCACTGCTGCGCGGGCGTCTGGTGCAGGCGGTGTCGGGCTTCGCTCCGCTGCAGCTGGAAGACGCCGCCGAAGCAGCGCCCGCCGAAGCGCTGCAGCCGGCCGCCGCACAAGCGCCGACCGATCTCGAACAAGACGCCGAGATGCGCGAGGTCTTCATCGAAGAGGCCACCGAAGTGGTCGTCGATGCCAGAGCCGCGCTGGCGCGCACGGCGCAGAGCCCCGAAGACGCGGCCGAGATGACCGCGCTGCGGCGCGCCTTCCACACCTTGAAGGGCAGTGCGCGCATGGTCGGCCTGGGGGCCTTCGGCGACGCCGCCTGGGCTTGCGAGCAGCTCTACAACGCCCGCCTGGCCGACGTGGCGCAGGTCGATGCCGGGCTGCGCGCGGTCACCGCCGAAGCCCTGGACTATCTGGGTGACTGGGTCGAAGCGATTGCAGCTGGCGCTGAACGCGGTCACGATGCTGCGGCCGTGGCGGCCGCGGCCGATGCGCTGCGGCTGCAAGGCCATCTGGTGGCGCTGCCGCTGCCGTCGGTGCACGCCAGCGCACCGGACGGGGCAGCGGACGCCGCTGCGCCGGTCGCGCCGGCGGCTGAGGGCGCTGACGACGCCGAACTCAGGTCCGAAGCCAAGGTTCTGGACACAGAGTCGTCGACCGACGACGGGGCGACCGGGCCGGCTGCCGAAACGGCTGCGTCAGAGGCGATGGCCTTCGACCCCTGGTCGGGGCTGGAGGGCCTGGCCGATCTGCCTGACTTACCCGACCTGCCTGAGCGGGCGGATGCGTCTGACGCATCTGGCAGCGCACCGGACGCGGTAGAGGCGCCAGCGACTTCGCCGATCACCGCGCTGCCTGCGGTCGTCGGCCTGTCCGACTTCCCCGCCCTGCCGACGCTGCCCGAGGTCGTGGACTTCGCATTCGATCTCGACGACGAACTGGATCAGCCGCCCTTGCTCGAAACGGCCAGCGCCGCGCTGCCGTTGGAGACAGGCGAATTGACCGAGCCGGTCAGCAGCTTTGACCTTGAGCTGGGCGATCTCGACCCGCATGCCGCCGAAGCCGGGGGCGACACGGACGAGGCGCCAGCCACTTTCGCCGATGCGCCCGCCGTGGGCGACATTCCAGGCGTCGACGAAATCGCCGGCCCCGAGGTGGCCGCGGAGCCCGTGGCGTTCATCACCGACGCACCCCAGGCGCCTGCCGTGCCCGAGGGCGAGGCGGTCGAACTGGACTCGGATGCGTTCGGTTCGCTGTTCGACAGTGGCGGCGATGGCGGTGACAGCGACAGCGACAGCGACAGCGACAGCGACAGCGATCGCAATGATGTTCAGTGGCCCGAGATCACCGCAACCGGCAACCGGGTCGAGTCTGAACACGAGCTTCGGACCGAGTCTGAAACCGAGCCGGAATCTGCCGCCCGATCCGAGGTGGCAGGCACTGCCGAAGCCGAAGCCGAAGCAGAGCCCGAACCCGAAACCGATTCCGAACAACCGCAGTCATCCGCTGATCGTGTCGACCCTGCGGAGGCTCTGCCTGAGCCCCAGGTCACCGAGGTCACACTGTCGTCGGACGCAAGCGTCGAAGCCATCGAGCCGCAGACGGCCGACGACGATCAGGTGCGGACCGTCGGCCCGCTGCGCATCGGCATCCCGCTTTTCAACATTTACTTGAACGAAGCCGACGAACTGTCGCGCCGACTTTGCACCGACCTGGCCGAATGGGGTCTGGAGCACGACCAGCACCCGGTGCCGGAGTCAGCCCTGGCGCGGGCCCATTCGCTGGCCGGCAGTTCGGCCACCGTCGGCTACAGCCAGTTGTCGGCATTGGCACGTGCGCTCGAACATGCGCTGATGCGGTCGCGTTCGGCCGGCCGCGGGCGCCCTGGCGAGCCCGACCTGTTCATCGATGCAGGCGACGAGATCCGCCGCCTGCTGCACCAGTTCGCAGCCGGCTTCCTGCGCCCGGTGCCAACCGAGCTGATGGACCGGCTGGCCGCGCACGAACGGCTGCCGCAGCTGCCACCGTCCGACGCCGACGACCGGACTGTCGACAGCGCCGTCATCGCCACCACCGACATGGCCGACGCCATCGACCACGAGCTGTTCCCGATCTTCGAAGAAGAAGCCGAAGAGTTGTTGCCGCAGCTGCAGTTGCGCCTGCGCGACTGGCTGGACCGGCCGGCCGAAGCGGGCGCAGCGATGGCCTGCATGCGCACGCTGCACACCCTCAAGGGCGGGGCCCGCCTGGCCGGCGCCTTGCAGCTGGGTGAGATGGCGCATGGGCTGGAAACCGAGATCGAGGCGCTGGCCGAGCGCGACGACCTGCGCGTAGACGACCTGGAGCCGTTGCTGGCGCGCGCCGACGCAATGAGCGCTTGCTTCGACGCCTTGCGGGGCCATCGCGCGCCTGCGGTGGTGATGGCGGTGCCGGCTGCTCGCGCCGCGCTCGATGGCACCGAGTGGACGCCCGGCGAGGAGAGTCCCCAGAGCCCCGAAGCCACCGATCTGCGCGATCGGGTCGAGCCGCTCGATCCGGACACGACCGCTGAAGCCGAGCTGGCTGTCGAGCTGGCCTCCGAGGCGGACGCAACCGACGCAACCGACGCAACCAACGCGGAGCAGAACCAGCTTCTGCCCGCCGGACCCGAGCCAGCCTCCGAGCCCGCGGCCGCGGCACCGCAAGCCGCCGCCGAGCCGCCGCGGGTAACGATCGACTGGCACCGGTTTGCCGGCGCAAGCGCTGGCTCCGAAGGCGACATCGACCTCGAAGCGCCGGTCGAAGTGGCCGCTGCCAACCCCGGCGCCGGCAGCGGCGCCGTGGTGCGGGTGCGGGCGGGTCTGCTCGACCGCATGGTCAACCAGGCCGGCGAGGTCAGCATCACGCGCGCCCGGGTCGACAACAGCGTGCGCCAGTTGCAGAGCTCGCTGGCCGAACTGACCGACAGCCTGGAGCGCATGCGGCGCCAGCTGCGCGACATCGAAGTCCAGGCCGAATCGCAGATCAGCTCGCGCCTGGAGGCGGCCAAGCTGCAGTCGGTCGACTTCGATCCGCTGGAGATGGACCGCTTCACGCGCTTTCAGGAACTGACGCGTTTCATGGCCGAGTCGGTCAACGATGTGGCCACCCTGCAGCGTTCGCTGCAGCGCACGCTGCAGTCGGCCGAAGACGAACTGGCCGCGCAGGCCCGCCTGACCCGCGAATTGCAAGACGACCTGCTGCGCACCCGGATGGTCGAGTTCGACAGCATCGCCGAACGTCTGCACCGCACGGTGCGGCAGGCCGCCAAGGACGCCGGCAAGGCCGCAAGGCTGGTGATCGAAGGCAGCGCGATCGAGATCGACCGCAGCGTGCTCGAACGCATGGCCGGCCCATTCGAGCACCTGCTGCGCAATGCGGTCGCACATGGCATCGAAGCAGCGCCGCAACGCGAAGCCGGCGGCAAGGACGCCATCGGCCTGATCACGGTGGCGCTGTCGCAAAGCGGCAATGAGGTCGCGATCGACTTCAGCGACGACGGCGCCGGGCTCGACCCGGCGCGCATTCGCGCTCGCGCTGTCGAACGGGGCCTCGTGGGTGCCGACGAGGTCATCGACGACGCTGCTGCGGTGCAGTTCATCTTCAGACCCGGCTTCAGCACCGCGACCATCGTGACCGAACTGGCGGGCCGGGGTGTGGGGCTGGACGTGGTGCGGGCCGAGGTGGTGGCGATGGGCGGTCGCATCGAGACCGAGAGCACGGCCGGACAGGGCACGCGGCTGCGGTTGCGCTTGCCGCTGACGACCGCGGTCACGCAGATCGTGATGCTGCGTTGCGGCGAGTTGCAGGTGGCGGTGCCGGCACAACTGGTGGAGTCGGTGCGGCGGGTGCCCGCCGACGATCTGCTGCGCGGCCACGAGAGCCACACCCTGGCGATCGATGGCGAAGCGTTGCCCTTCCACTGGCTC
>JBDSMV010000449.1:0-17894 GCA_039915715.1 Rubrivivax sp.
TGTGCGGGTCCAGCGCATGCGCGCCCAGCCACGCCATGCCGCCCAAAAAGATGATTACCAACAGCGGGATCGACCAGGTGACGACTTCGAGCGGGCCGGAATACGAAAAGTCCGGCCGGCGCCGCGCCTTGCGGTTGCCGTCGCGATACCACCACGCCAGCGCCGGCACCAGCAGCATGATCGGCACGATCACTGCCGCCATCACGACCGTGGCGTTGGCCAGGATCGACAACTGCGCCGCGGCCACCGGCCCTTGCGGATCCAGCAAGCCCGAGGTCAACGCAGAGGAGGCGGTGGCGGTGATCGGCACTTGGATTCGGAGCAGGCATTGCAGGCTACCACCGGCACGGGCAGTGGGCAGTGGGCAGTGGGCAGTGGGTACGGGCAGGGATCCTTGCCCCAGGGACCCGACGGTGTCGATCAAAATAGCGGCATGGACCTTCAGCACACCGGCACCGACGCCGCATTCGCCCGATTCACTGCCACCCTCGATGCCGACGGCCTGCGGCCGGCGCTGCGCGACCTGCTGGGCCTGACCGACTACCGCTTCATCGCCATCTACCGTTTCAGGAACGGTCTGGCCAACGCCGCAGTGCATGTCGACCGCGACAACCCCGAGGTGCTGCAGGCGCAGGAAGTGCCGGCCAGTGCCACCTATTGCTGCTTCGCCCGCGATGCGCGCGGGGTGTTTTCGACCGCCAACTCGATGACCGACCCGCGGCTTTCGAACCACGTGGCGCGCGAAGTCGTCAGGGCCTACTGCGGCGTTCCGGTGCTGACCCCCGAAGGCGAGATCCTCGGCACCCTGTGCCACTACGACCTGGTGCCGCGGGACTCCGAACAGATCGACCTGCCGCTGATGTTGCAGGTCTGCAGTCTGCTGGCGCAGCGCGAGCTGGTGCCACCGTATCCGGAATCAGCGGACTGACTGCGGGCGCGCCACACCCCCGGGTCGGCCCGGTCCTACATTCGGCTCGCCGCTCGTACGATGGGGGTGCGCCGCGGCCCGCTTTAGGGTTCAGCGGCTGCCCCGTCCACCTGCAGGAGCCCCTCCATGGCTGCACGATCGATTGCTTCGTTGTCCCTGAGCTTCGGATTGGTCTCGATTCCGGTGCGGCTGTATTCAGCCACCGAGAGCGCCGCCAACATCCGCTTCAACCTGCTGGCCCCAGATGGCTCGCGCCTGAAGCAGCAGTACGTTTCGGCCAAGGACGACTCGGTGGTGCCGCGCGCCGAGATGGTCAAGGGCTATGAGTTCGAGAAGGACCGCTTCGTGCTCTTCACGCCCGAAGAGCTGAAGCAACTGGAAGAAAGCACCAGCCCGGCAATCGAGATCGTGGCCTTCATTCCCGAAAAGTCGGTCGACCCGCTGTACTACGACAAGGCCTATCTGCTGGCGCCCGACAAGCGCGGCGGCAAACCCTATGCGCTGTTGATGGAAGCCATGCGCAGCAGCGGGCGCTGCGCACTGGCCAAGTGGAACTGGAAGGCCAAGCAGCATGTGGTGCAGGTGCGGGCCAACGACGACGGGCTGGTGCTGCAGCAACTGCTCTATGCCGCCGAGGTGCGGTCGTTGAAGGACCTCGACATCGAAAAGGTCAGCGTCTCCGAACCCGAGCTGCAGCTGGCGCTGCAGTTGATCGATCAGATCTCGGCAGAGACCTACGACCCGACGCAGTTCGAGGACGAAGAGAAGAAGCGCGTGTTGGCCGCCATCGACCAGAAGATCGCGGGGCAAGAGGTGGTGGCCGCGGCGCCAGCTGGCGAGGCACCCGCCAGTGGCCAGGTGATCGACCTGATGGCGGCGTTGCAGGCGAGCCTGGGCAAGAAGCCGACCACGGCCAACGGCAAGGCGCCAGCAGCCAAGATCCGCAAGGCCGTCAAACGTGCGCCGAAGGCCGCCGAGGCCAAGGAAGCCACCGCCAGGGCCACCGGCACCGACAGCGCAACCCCGGCGCGCACCCGCAGCCGCAAGTGACTGCACGCCGGAGCGAGTCGGGGTGAACTTGCCGGCCGCCGTCTACAGCCTGCGTCGCGTGCAGGACAGCCTGGGCCTGAGCCGCACTGCGGTGATGGCGCTGGTCGATGCCGGCTTCGTGACCCCGCAGCGCGGCGCGCGCAACGCCTTGCAGTTCTCGTTTCAGGATCTGATGCTGTTGCGCACGGCGCATGGCCTGCGCGCGGCGAACGTGCCCACGCGACGCATCGTTACCGCGCTGTCACGTCTGCGCGCCAGCCTGCCTGCTGCCTTGCCGCTGACGGGGCTGCGCATCTCGGCAGTCGATTCAACGGTGGTGGTGCGCGACCGTGACGGCCCGCGCGAGGTCGAGTCGGGGCAATGGCTGATCGACTTCGAGGTCGCACCCGATGGCGACTCGGTCGTGCTGATGCGGTCTTTCGACCCTCACCGACCCGAAGCCGCAGCGACAACCGACGTTGCTGCCGATTGGTTCAGCAAAGGCGAAGTCGCCGAAAGCGCCGAAGCCGGCCCGGGTACTGGTGAAGCGGACGCGACTGCAGCCGAAGCCGCCTACCGCCGCGCGATCGAGCTCGACCCTGCTCATGCCGACGCGGTGCTCAACCTCGGCGCATTGCTGTGTGAAGCCGGGCGCTCTGCCGAAGCCAGCGCGCTGTACCGGCAAGCGCTGCAGCGCGGCATGGTCAGCGCCTTGCTGCATTTCAACCATGCAGTGGCGCTGGAAGACCAGTCGCAGCACGACGCGGCGCTTGCCAGTTACGAACAGGCGCTGCTGCTCGACCCAACGCTGGCCGATGCGCACTACAACGCCGGCCGTTTGCATGAACTGATGGGCCAGCACCGGCCGGCGCTGCGCCACTTCAGCGCCTACAAGCGGCTGCAGCGCAACGCTGGCGCCTGACGGCGCCCCTTGCGTCCAGGTCTTCGGCAATCGATGTCCCGGACGATGGTCCGAATGCCCGGCACTTTGGACCCGTTGGCCACCTACCGGTCCAAGCGCGATTTCGCCAAGACCGGTGAACCGCAGGACGCTCCGGCTCCTGCCGCCGACAAACGGGCAGCGCCCGCAGCACTGGCCTTCGTGATCCAGAAGCATGCCGCGTCGCACCTGCATTACGACTTTCGCCTGGAGCTCGAGGGCGTGCTGCTGTCGTGGGCGGTGCCCAAGGGGCCGAGCCTGGACCCGGCCGACAAGCGCATGGCGATCCATGTCGAGAACCACCCGCTGGCCTACGCCGACTTCGAAGGCACGATCCCGAAGGGCCAGTACGGCGCCGGCCGCGTGATCGTCTGGGACCGTGGCCACTGGCAGCCGCTGAACGATCCGCACCAAGGCCTGGCCAGCGGCAAACTGGTGTTCGAGTTGCGGGGCCACAAGCTGACTGGAGCCTGGGAACTGGTGAAGATCGCCAAGCCCGGTGACCGGCAGGAACCGTGGCTGCTGTTCAAGAAGCGCGACGGCCAGGCTCGCCCGCGAGCCGAGTACGACGTGATCAGTGCGCTGCCCGACAGCGTGGTTGGAAAGCCGCTGCTTGAGCCCGTCCATCCGAAGCCGCCAGGACCTGCGGCAGCGCCCCGCCGCCGACTCGCCCTGGCCGATGCTCCGAAGGCCACGCTGCCGCCCACTCTGGTGCCGCAACTGGCCACGTTGACCGACCGCGTGCCGTCCGACGGCGCCACCTGGCGCTGCGAGATCAAGTACGACGGCTATCGCCTGCTGACCCGCGTCGACCGCGGCCGGGCGCAACTCATCACGCGTGGCGGTCACGATTGGACGGCGCGCATGCCCGCACTGGCGCGTGCCATCGAGCGCATCGGTCTGCAGTCGGCCTGGCTCGACGGTGAGATCGTGGTGCTGGACGACCGCGGCCTGCCCGACTTCAACCGCTTGCAGACAGCCTTCGATCGTGGCCAGGGCAGGGCAGCCGACGACCCTGCCGAAGCCATCGTCTACTTTGTCTTCGACCTGCCGTGGCTGGAAGGGCGCGACCTGCGGAGCTGGCCATTGGCGAGCCGCCGTGCGCTGCTGGCCGAGCGCCTCGCGGGTCACGAAGCCGGGCCGGTGCGCTTCAGCGCCGACTTCGACGCCGACCCGGTCGCGATGCTGGCGTCAGTCAGCCGCATGGGCCTGGAAGGCCTGATTGCCAAGCGCGGCGATGCACCGTACACGTCCGGCCGATCGTCGAGCTGGCTCAAGCTGAAGTGCCTGCAGCGGCAGGAATTCGTGGTCTGCGGTTTCATCGACCGCAGCGACGGGTCGCCAGAGATCGGCAGCCTGCTGCTGGGTGTGCATGCGGTGGACGCCGAAGGCGCACCGAAGGCGCAGTGGCAGCCGGTGGGCGGCGTCGGCACCGGCTGGGATGCCGCGCAGGCTGCGACGTTGAAGCGTGACCTGTCGAAGCTGCAGACCGACGCCTCACCGTTCGGCAGCGCCAAGCCGAAAGCAGGTCGCTGGTCGGGACGCAACCCCGGCACCGTGCGGTGGGTGCGGCCGCAGATGGTGGTCGAGGTCGAGTTCGGCGGCTGGACCCCCGACGCGCAGATCCGCCATGCCGTCTGGCGCGGGGGGCGCACCGACAAGCCGGCAGACGAGGTGGTGCGCGAGCAGGTGCACGCGATGACGGCGACAAACGCGCACAAGAGCGAACGGTCTGCAACCGCAACCGCAACCGCAACCGCAGCCGCACACACAACGCCCGCGGCCGCCGCCAGCCGGCAGCGGGGTGCGCGTGTGGCGGGTCTGGTGGTCACCCACGCCGACCGCGTCGTCGACCCCGAAAGCGGTCTGACCAAGCTCGACCTGGTGCGCTACATCGAAGCCGTCTCCGACTGGCTGCTGCCGCAGCTGAAGGACCGACCGGTGTCGCTGGTGCGCGCGCCATCCGGCGTCGGCGGCGCACAGTTCTTCCAGAAGCACGACGACGCGCTCAGCATCCCCGGCATGCGCGAATGGAACGCCGCGCTGTGGCCCGAGCACCCGCCGTTGCTTCAACTGGCGAGCACGCGTGCATTGGTCGGCGCGGCGCAGATGAATGCCATCGAGTTCCACACATGGACCTCGACCGCCACCTCCATCGGCAAGCCCGACCGGCTGATCTTTGACCTGGACCCGGGCGAAGGCACGCCATGGCCGCACGTGCAGGAGGCAGCGCTGCTGGTGCGCACGATGCTGATCGAGTTGGGTCTGCGCAGCTGGTTGAAGACATCGGGCGGCAAGGGGCTGCACATCGTGGTGCCGATGCGGCCGCTGCTGGACCACGACGCCGTCAAAGCGTTTTCGCGTGCGGTGGTGCAGCATCTGGCGCGCACCGTTCCAAGTCGCTTCGTCGATCGCAGCGGACCGAAGAATCGGATCGGCAAGCTGTTCGTCGACTACCTGCGCAACGGGTTTGGCGCCACCACCGTGGCGGCCTATTCGCCGCGCGCGCGGCCGGGGCTTGGCGTGTCGATGCCCGTGGCCTGGGACGAGCTGGACAGCCTGAAGAGCGGCGCGCACTGGACCGTGGCCACAGCACGCGACCACCTGTCGCTGCGCGGCGCCGACCCGTGGGCCGACATGGCGCGCAGCCGTCAGACCCTTGCCAAAGCCATCGAGCGGTTGGGCGCCGCCACCGGCCATCCGTCCGCGTGAGGCGGAGCAGCGCAGCGGCGCCCATCGCTGGCGTCCGAACCTGCGGGCCGACTTCTACAATTCGGCACGTACCGAAGACTGCCCGTAGCTCAACCGGATAGAGCAGCTGCCTTCTAAGCAGCAGGTCGGGGGTTCGAGTCCCTCCGGGCAGGCCATCACCCCAGCAAATCGACCAGTGTCCGCGCCACCACCTGGGTCGCCCGGCGCAGGTCCTCGAGTTCGATGTGCTCGTCGGCACGCTTGGCATTGCTTTGCAGCACCGTGCGCGGGCCACAGCCGTACAACACCGCCGGAATGCCGTGTTCGCAGAACAGCCGTGCGTCGGTGTAGAGCGGGGTGCCCGATGCTTCGATCGGCTCGCCGAACAGTGTGCTGGCATGCGTGCACAGCGCAGTCACCAACGTCTGGTTGCCCGCAAGCGGCTTCAACGCATGCGCCATCAGCATGCGCTTGATGTCGACGGTGATGCCGCCGGTGTCCTTGACGGCGTCCTGCATCACGCGGTGCAGCGTGGCTTCGACTTCGGCCGGGTTCTCCTCGGGGATCATGCGGCGGTCGACCTTCAGCACCACCTTGCCGGGCACCACATTGGTGTTGGTGCCGCCCTGGATCCAGCCGACATTGACATACGGGTGGGTGATGCCCTTGACCGCGCTGCGAACTTCCTGGCGGTAGATGCGGTTCTGGTCGTAGAGCGCGCTCAGGATGCGGTTGGCAGCCTGCAACGCGTCGACCGCGGTGTCGGGCACTGCCGCATGGCCCATCTTGCCGTGGACCGTCACTTCCATCTGCAAGCAGCCGTTGTGACCGGTGACGACCTGGTAGCTGAAGCCGGCGGCGATCACCAGGTCGGGCTTCACAAGGCGCTTCTTGAGCAGCCAACCCGGCCCCAGTTCGCCACCGAATTCCTCGTCGTAGGTGAAGTACAACTCGGCAGCGCCGTTGAGCGGCACCTGCAGGGCTTCCAGCGCACGCACCGCAAAGGTGAAGGTGGCGAAGTCGCATTTGCTGACCGCCGAGGCGCGGCCGTAGAGCTTGCCGTCTGCGACCTCGCCACCGTAGGGGTCGTGGGTCCAGCCTTCGCCCGGCGGCACCACATCGCCATGCGCGTTGAGGCCCACCGTAAGACCTTTGCCTTCCTTGCCATACCGGCGCCGCACCACCAGGTTGGTGATGGTCTGCAAGCCCGCAGCCTCGGCCTCGGCGCTCGGCACCGCATGGCGTTCGGCTTCGAAACCGAAGGCGGCCAGCAGTTCGGCCGTGCGTTCGGCATGCGGGGCGTTGTTGCCCGGCGGGGTGTCGGTCGGCACCCGCACCAGTTCCTGCAGGAAGCGCACCTGCTCATCGAAATGGACGTCGATCCAGCGGTCGAGCGCGTCGTAGCGGGCCTGGCCGGGGGTGGCAGTGGAGTCAGCCGTGGAGTCGGCGGTCGGGCCAGCGTTCATGTCGGTTCCGTGGCAAGTTGTTCGAGCAGGTTCTGAAAGGCACGCACGCACAGGTCGGTGTCGTGGTTGGTGATCGATTCCAGCGGGTTGTGGCTGATGCCGGCATTGAGGCCGCGCATGAACAGCATCGCCTGCGGCATCACCTCGTGCAGCTTCATGGCGTCGTGGCCGGCGCCGCTGGGCATCGTGAACACCGGCAGGCCGAGAGCGCCCACCGCCCGTTCCCAACGCTGCTGCCAGGCCGGAGCGCAAGGCGCGGCTGCGGCCCGCATCGTTTCCTCGAGCGTGAAC
This sequence comes from Rubrivivax sp., assembly GCA_039915715.1. GTDB lineage: Bacteria > Pseudomonadota > Gammaproteobacteria > Burkholderiales > Burkholderiaceae_C > Rubrivivax. The sequence continues at coordinate 7,346 of JBDSMV010000449.1, forward strand.
TGCAGGCCGCGGCGTTCGCAGATGCGCAGCAGTTCGGCGCGCACATCGTCGGCGCAGGCATCGCGCACGTCGTTGGTGGTGGCGCGGATGTCGAGGCTGAAGCTGCAGCGCCCCGGCACCACGTTCATCGATCCGCTGGGCACCTGCAGCATGCCCACCGTGCCCACCAGGTCGGGCACCGAGCCGGCGCGCTGCTCCACGTACAGCAGCAGCTCGGCTGCTGCGGTGGCCGCGTCGCGGCGCTGGTCCATCGGCGTGGTGCCGGCATGGCTGGCCATGCCGATGATCTCGGCCAGGTAGCGCACGCTGCCGTTGATCGACGTGACCACGCCCAGCGGCAGGTCGAGCCGATTCAGCACCGGGCCCTGCTCGATGTGGACCTCGACGAAACCCAGGTAGTCGGAGACCTTGCGCTTGAGCTTCGGGATGTCGTCGGGGCACAGGCCGGCATGGTCCATCGCCTGGCGCATGGTGATGCCGTCGGCATCGGTCTGCTCGAGCCAGCTCGGGTCGAAGTGCCCGGTCAGCGCACCCGAGCCCAGGAACACGGCCTTGTAGCGCTGGCCTTCTTCTTCGGCAAAGCCCACCACCTCGATGCCGAACGGCAAGCGCCGTTGTTGCTGGTGCAACTGCTGCACGCAGGCCATCGGCACCAGGATGCCGAGCCGGCCGTCGTACTTGCCACCGTTGCGCACGGTGTCGTAGTGGCTGCCGGTCAGCAGGCGCGGCGCCTGCGGGTCGCTGCCGCGGTAGATGCCGACGACATTGCCGACCGCGTCGATCTCGACCTCGTCGAAGCCGCAGTCGCTGCGCATCCAGTGCGCCAGCCGTTGCGCGCAGGCCCGGTGGGCGTCGGTGAGGTAGGTCACGGTCAGCTCGCCGCGTTCGGCATAGCCCGGGTCGCTGTTCGTGGACAGGCGTTCGGCCCAGTCCCAGACCGTGTTGCCGAGTTCCGGTGCTTCGCCGAAGCGGTCGGCGAGCCGGATCTCGGCGATCCGGTGGATGTGGCGCAGGCTTTCGGCGCGCTCGAAGTCCGGGTGGTTGGCAAGCCGGCGCCTGACGGTGGCGATGATCTCGGCCTTGTCGAGCCCCTGGCCGCGCGGCCCCCGCACCGCCAGGATGAACGGAAATCCGAAGCGCGCGTTGTAGGCGGTGTTGAGCGCCTGGATGGTTTCAAATTCCTGCGGGGTGCAGTGCGTCAGCCCTGCCTTGCCCTGCTCGTGGGTGGACTCGGCGGTCAGCGACCGGTCGACCATCGCCTTGCCGGCCAGTTCCGGGTGGCCCCGGATCAGCGCCAGCTGCTTCGCCGGCCCGGCGTCACGCACCGCCTGCACCAGCGCGTGCTTCAGCGCCGCCAGGGTCGCGAACGGCCGCTGCGCCCACGCGGCGGTGGCGATCCACGGCGAGTGTTCATAGGTGCCGTCCAGCGCAGCCGTGAAGGCGTCGGCGTCGGCGGCGTTGAGGGTGTCGAGAGTCAGCGGCATGGTCATTCCCACAGAAATGCGGTGGCGGCGTCGAAGGGGTGGGTCTCTTTCCAGTGCCTTGCGATGTCGATGCGCCGCGCCACCCAGACCCGGTCGTGTTGCTGCACATGGTCCAAGAAGCGCTGCAGCGCGCGCATGCGACCGGGCCGGCCGAGGATGCGGCAATGCATGCCGATGCTCATCATCGCGGGGCGTTCATCGCCTTCGGCATACAGCACGTCGAACGCGTCGCGCAGGTACTGGAAGAACGGGTCGCCGTGGCTGTAGCCCTGCGGCAGCGCAAAGCGCATGTCGTTGGCATCCAGCGTGTAGGGCACCACCAGATGCGGTGCCAGTTGACCGTCGGTCTTGCGCACCTGCAGCCACAAGGGCAAGTCGTCGCCATAGTGGTCGCTGTCGTATTCGATGCCGCCGTGGTCGGCCACCAGGCGGCGGGTGTTGGGGCTGTCGCGGCCGGTGTACCAGCCCAGCGCCGGCTGACCGGTGGCTTGCTCGACCGCCGCCATTCCCAGCCGCATGTGTTCGCGCTCGGTGGCTTCGTCGACCTGCTGATAGTTGATCCAGCGCCAGCCGTGGCAGGCGACTTCATGGCCGAGTTCGACGAACGCCGCGGCCACTTCCGGGCAGCGCTGCAACGCCATGCCGACGCCGAACACGGTCAGCGGCAGACCCCGGCGTTCGAACTCGCGCAGCAGGCGCCAGACCCCCACCCGCGAGCCGTACTCGTAAATGCTTTCCATGCTGAGGTGGCGCGCCGCAAAGGCCGGCGGGTTTGCCATCTCGGACAGGAACTGCTCGCTGCCGGGGTCGCCATGCAGCACCGAGTTCTCGCCGCCCTCTTCGAAATTCAGCACGAACTGCAGTGCCACGCGGGCGCTCCCGGGCCAGCGGGGGTCGGGTGGGTGGCGGCCATGGCCGCGCAGGTCGCGCGGGTAGCGAAGATCGCGCGGCTTGCCCTGCGGGCTCGATCCCGCTGGCAGGGAAACGTTCGGCGATGCGGTCATCGGGTTTTGTTACGGGGGAGCGCCGAGCTAAGACGGGTCGAGCAGCACGGCTTCGAGCGCGCTGTCGCGGGGGTCGGCCTGCAGGTTGCGCTCGACGCTGTCGATGTGCTCTTCCATCAAGCGCGCCGCGGCACGGGTGTCGCGCTTCTCGATCGCGTCGACCACGCGTTCATGCTCCCGGTGCGACTCCTCGGCCGAATGGGCCGACTGGTACATCAGCGAGATCAGTTGCGAACGGCTCAGCAGATCGCCCAGGGTCTGGGCCAGCACCTGGTTGCCCATCAGCCGGGCCAGCACGACATGAAAGTCCGACAGCAGGCGGGTGCGGCCGGCGATGTCGCCCCGGGCAATGGCCTGGCGTTCCTGACGCAAGTGGGCGCGCAGCTGCGCAATGCCGGCCGCATCGGCGCGCGTGCACAACAGCCGCACCATGCTGGTTTCGATCATCTCGCGCAGCTCGAAGACCTGGCGCGCTTCTTCGATGCCGGGCATGGCCACATGGGCACCCCGCGCCGGCTCCAGCGTCACGAGCCGGTCGCGGCTGAGCTGGTTCAAGGCCTGGCGAACGATCGTGCGTGAGACCTTGAAGATGTCGGCGATCTTCTGTTCGGCCAGCTTGGTGCCGGGCAGCAAACGGCGCTCGATGATGGCACTGGTGATCGAGTCGACGATGCGGTCGGTGGCGCCCTTCGGACCCGGCTTCTCGGGCGTTGCGGTCTTGCCGACGACCTGCAAACGCGTCCGGTGGGGGGATGAGGCCATGTCAGAAAGCAACAAAGAGTGGATGGTGTTGACGAACAGCCAACAGTGTATACACTTTTGTAAGCCGCGCAAACCGCCCGGTACCGCCCGGCCCGGCAGACGGTTCGACCATCTTCCACAAAGGACACCCGATGGGACACCTCAGCACCCATGTGCTCGACACGATGAACGGCTGCCCGGCGAGCGGCATGGCGGTGCGCCTGCAACGCGTCGACGGCAATGGCGCCGAGACGATCAAGGACTTCCGGCTCAATGCCGACGGTCGCAACGAAGGCGGACCCTTGCTGGATGCCAAGTCGATGCAGACCGGTCGCTATCGCCTGTTGTTCGAGGTGGCGGCCTACTTCCGCGACCGCGGCGTGGCGCTGCCCGAACCCGCTTTCCTCGACACGGTGCCGCTGGACTTCGGCATCGCCGATGCAGCCGGCCATTACCACGTGCCGCTGTTGGTCAGCCCGTGGGCTTACAGCACCTATCGCGGCAGTTGAGCCGTGACGAGCGCCAGACTCCGGGTTACTACGAATGCAATCCGTAAACCACAGTGTATACAGTTTGTGCAGGTCGCCGCGGCGCCCGCTGACCAGCGGACTGCGATCCCACCACCTCACAGAGCCCGCTGTGGTGAGGGCAGGCATGGTGCTTGGGCGCCGTGCTTTCCACGGTTTGTGAGGATCGACGATGGACGCCTACCTGCTCGACTGGGCCAACCTGCTGCTGCGGTGGGCCCACGTCATCACCGCCATCGCCTGGATCGGCTCGTCGTTCTACTTCGTCTTTCTCGACTTCAGCCTCACCAAGCCCACCGACCCGGCGCTGATCGAGAAAGGCGTGGACGGTGAAATCTGGGCGGTGCATGGCGGCGGCTTCTACCACCCGCAGAAGTACCTGGTGGCACCCAAGCAGATGCCGCAGCACCTGCACTGGTTCTACTGGGAGAGCTATTCCACCTGGCTGACCGGCTTCGGTCTGTTCACGGTGCTCTACCTCTTCAACGCCGGCACCTTTCTGGTCGACAAGAGCGTCTACGACTGGACACCGGGCATGGCCATCGGCGCCGCGCTCGGCTTCCTGTTCGTCACCTGGTTCGTCTATGACGCCATCTGCCGCGTCTTTGGGCGCAGGAAGCACGGGGACCTGATCGTCGGCGTGCTGTTGTTCGTCTTCGTCGCGTTCGCCACCTGGCTTGCCTGCCAGTTGTTCGCCGGGCGTGCGGCTTTCTTGCTGACCGGCGCCATGCTCGCGACGGCAATGAGCGCCAATGTCTTCGTCTGGATCATCCCGGGCCAGCGCACCGTGGTGGCGCAACTCAAGGCCGGCCAGCCGGTGGACCCGATCTACGGCTGGCGCGCCAAGCAGCGCAGCGTGCACAACACCTACTTCACGTTGCCGGTGCTGATTGCGATGCTGTCCAACCACTACGGCTGGCTCTATCAGGGCAGGCACAACTGGCTGGTGCTGGTGCTGTTGATGCTGGCCGGGGCGCTGATCCGCCACAGCTTCGTCGCCCGCCACAAAGCGCTGGTGCAAGGCCGGCGAGTGCCTTGGGAGCATGCGGTGGCCGGTGTCGTCGCGCTGTTGGGGCTGGCGATCTGGGTGGCGCCGGCACCGCCATCGGCGGCTGCGAAGCTGGCAGCCACACAGCCGGTGTCGTTCGCCGAGGTCAAAGCGGTTGTCGACCAGCGCTGCGTGCTGTGCCACAACGCGCAGCTGCAGAGCAAGAACGTGGCCCTGCACACCCCCGAGTTGCTCAAGCAGCATGCCCAAGAGGTCTACCAGCAGTCGGTGGTGCTGAAGCTGATGCCGATGAACAACGCCACCCAGATCACCGACGCCGAACGCGCGGTCATCAAGCGCTGGTTCGAAGCCGGGGCGCCGGTCAACTGATCGGCAGGCTGCTGCTGCACCGACACCAGAACCACCCCACACAAAAAAACCCAGGAGACAAGACATGAGCACAAGCGCCCTCCATCCCGGAGGCCTGGCGGCCACGGATCCGGTTGTTCATCCGGTTGACGAAAGATTGCCCACCGCGCGCCTGGCCACGCTGGGTCTCCAGCATGTGCTGGTGATGTATGCCGGCGCGATCGCGGTGCCGCTGATCGTCGGCCGAGCGTTGCAGCTCACACCCGAGCAGGTTGCGCTGCTGATTTCGGCCGACCTGTTCGTCTGCGGCATCGTGTCGCTGATCCAGTCGTTCGGCATGACGCGCTGGTTCGGCGTCAAGCTGCCGGTGATGATGGGCGTAACCTTCGCGGCGGTCGGGCCGATGGTGGCGATGGCCAACGCCCAGCCCGGGGTAGAAGGCGCTCGCATGATCTTCGGCGCCATCATCGGCGCCGGCATCGTCGCGATGCTGCTGGCACCGGTGATGGGGCGCCTGCTGCGGTTCTTTCCGCCGGTGGTCACCGGCACCATCATCGCCATCATCGGCATCAGCCTGATGCGGGTCGGAGTGGGTTGGGCGCTCGGCGGGCCCGCCTTTCTGGCGCAGCGCACCGATGTGCCCAAGCTGGTGGCGATGGTCGACGAGGCGCGTGCCACGGCCGTGCTGCAGGCCGCCTCGACCGGTGCCTCGGCGCCAGCGGCCATCAAGCTGGGGCCGATCCCACTGGTCGACAACCCGGCCTACGGCGCGCTCGACAACCTGGCCATCGCCGCCTTCGTATTGGTCGTGATCCTGCTGCTGGTGCGCTACGGGCGCGGCTTTCTGTCGAACATCGCGGTCTTGCTGGGCATCGTGCTGGGCTGCGTGGTGGCGGTGGCCAGCGGCAAGATGGGCTTCGAGAAGGTCGGCAAGGCGCACTGGTTCGACGTGGTGCTGCCGTTCTCGTTCGGCATCCCGACCTTCGACCCGTTGGCGATCCTGACGATGACGCTGGTGATGGTCGTGGTAATGATCGAGTCCACCGGCATGTTCCTGGCGCTGTCGGACATCACCGGCAAGAAGCTCACCCAGCAGCAGTTGACGGCCGGGCTTCGCACCGATGGTCTGGGCACCCTGATCGGCGGCATCTTCAACACCTTTCCGTACACCAGCTTTTCGCAGAACGTGGGCTTGGTGGGCGTCACGGGGGTGCGCAGCCGCTTCGTGTGCGTGGCCGGCGGCATCATCATGATCGTGCTCGGCTTGCTGCCCAAGCTGTCGGCGCTGGTGGAATCGATTCCGATCTTCGTGCTGGGCGGCGCCGGGCTCGTGATGTTCGGCATGGTGGCGGCCACCGGCATCCGCATCCTCAGCAATGTCGACTTCCGCAGCAACCGCTTCAATCTTTACATCGTCGCGATCTCGATCGGCGCGGGGCTGATTCCGCTGGTGGCGCCGCGCTGGATGCAACAGATGTCGCATGGCCTGCATCCGCTGCTGGATTCCGGCATCCTGCTGACCTCGATCACCGCGGTGCTGCTGAACTTCTATTTCAACGGCAGCAAGGAAGACACCGCCGGTGCCATCGAGGCTGCCAAGGCTGCCGAAGCGCATTGATGGCTGTGCGACAGCGCCCGCCGCGATGCGAAACCGAGGTCCGACGCGATCTCGCTGCCGCCTACCGGCTGGCCGCGCTGGCGGGGTGGGACGACACCATCTACACCCACCTGTCGGCATCGGTGCCCGGTGAGCCGGGCCACTACCTGATCAATGCCTTCGGACTCGGCTTCGACGAGGTCTGCGCGTCGACCCTGGTCAAGGTCGATGTCGAGGGCCGGGTGGTCGATGGCTCTGGCCAGGTGGTCAACCCGAGCGGCTTCGCGATCCACGGCGCGGTGCACGCAGCAAGGCCCGAGGTCGAATGCGTGATCCACCTGCATGCCCCCTGGGGCGTGGCGCTGTCGATGGTGCCCGAAGGCCTGCTGCCGGCGTCGCAATGGGCGATGCGTTTTTATCGCCGGCTCGGGCGTCATGCCTACGAAGGCCTGGCGCTCGGCGCCGCCGAACAGCGGCGCCTGGTGCAGAACCTGGGTTTGCTGGACGGCCTGATCCTGCAGAACCACGGCACGTTGACGGTGGGCCGCACGGTGGCCGAGGCCTACCTGCTGATGCACTTGCTGGAGCGCGCCGCGCAGGCGCAGTTGCGCGCGATGGCTGCGGTCGGCAGTGGCCTGCTGCCACTCGATGACGAGCACGCGGGCATGAGCCACCGGCAGTGGGTGGGCGACGGCAGCGTGTGGGAAGGCGATGCCGAATGGCCGGCGCTGCTGCGTCGCGCCCAGCGCCTGTCACCGGGTTACGACGCCTGAACGAGACTCCCCTGTCTTCCCTTCACCCGCCGAGGAAACCACCGCCATGCCCACGATCCGCATCGAATTGTTCGAAGGCCGCACGCCGGCCCAGAAAGCCGCCCTGGCAACCGAGCTGACCGCTGCCTGCGTGCGGGTGCTGGGCGGCAGCAGCGACGGCGTCGACGTGCTGTTCTTCGACATCGCACGCCAGAACTGGGCCACCGGCGGCGTGCTGTGGAGCGATGTTCCCGCCGCCGCGGGCGCGCCCTCATCCGCACCAACCTCCGAGCCCGACTGAGCTGCGGGCGCTGCGTGCGTCACGGCTCGCGCAGCCACCATTCGCCTTCCAGGGACTGCTGCAGCCAGTCGATGAAGTGACTGACCTTCGACGGCACCAGCTTCGGCGACGGGAACACCGCATGCACCTCCTGCGTCGGCAGGGTGTGGTCGGCCATCACCTGCACCACAGAGCCATCGGCGACTGCCGCCCGCGCCACATACCAGGGCAGGATCGCGAGCCCCAGACCCTGACTGGCGGCCGACAGCACCGCAGACAGATTGTTCGACCGCAACGGGCCCTTGACCGGCACCGACAGCGCCTTGCCGTTGCTGCGTGACAGGCTCCAGCGGTCGTCGCCTTGCACGCTGCTGTAGATCAGGCAGGCATGGCGGGCCAGGTCGGCGGCCTTTCGCGGCATGCCGTGCGCCTTGAGGTAGGCGGGCGAGGCCACCATCAACCACGGGTTGATGCCCAGGTGGCGCGCGCCCAGCGACGAATCGGCCAGCCGCCCCATGCGCAGCGCCAGGTCCACGCCTTGTTCGACCAAGCTCACATAGCGGTCTTCGAAGCTCAGGTCGATTGCCACCTGCGGGGTGCGTGCCATGTAGCGCAGCACCAGCGGCACCATCACCCGGCGCCCGAAAGCCAGCGACGTGCTGATCCGCAGCGTGCCGCCGATGCGGCTTTGTCGAAGCGTGGCCAGGTTCTCGGCCTCTTCGATTTCGCGGGCGATCAGCTTGCACCGTTCGTGGTACTGGGCGCCGATCTCGGTCGGTGTGACGCCGCGCGTCGAGCGGTGCAGCAGCCGCGCACCCAGGCGCTTTTCCATCGCCGCCACGGCCTTGGTGGCGGTCGGCTGCGTGATGCCGAACTCGGCCGCTGCACGGCTGAAGCTTCCGGTTTCGACCACCCGGACATAGAGCTGCAAACCGGTCACTCGGTCCATGCCGGACTGTAGGTCGAAACTGAGCGCGCCGGCATCCGGTATGCCACCACGGAATAGCGGCTATCGACCGCTTGGGGTTCCCTGACGCCACCGATTTCGCCACCATGCAGCCACACGAACAGGAGACCGATATGGCGAAGATGAAGGCCGCAATGGCCGCAGTGCTGGTGATGGAGAAGGAAGGCGTCACGCAGGCCTTCGGCGTGCCGGGTGCCGCCATCAATCCGCTGTATGCGCAACTGCGTGAACGCCAGACCATCGCTCATGTGCTGGCACGCCATGTCGAGGGAGCCTCGCACATGGCTGAGGGTTACACGCGCGCCAAGGCCGGCAACATCGGCGTCTGCATCGGCACCTCGGGCCCCGCCGGCACCGACATGATCACCGGGCTCTACTCGGCCCAGGCCGACTCGATCCCGATCCTGTGCATCACCGGCCAAGCGCCGCGTGCGCGGATGCACAAGGAAGACTTCCAGGCGGTCGACATCACCTCGATCTCGAAGCCCGTGACCAAGTGGTCGACCACAGTGCTGGAGCCGGCGCAGGTGCCGCGCGCGTTTCAGCAGGCCTTTCACCTGATGCGGTCGGGGCGGCCGGGTCCCGTGTTGATCGACCTGCCGTTCGACGTGCAGATGGCCGAGATCGAGTTCGATATCGACACCTACGAGCCGATGGCGGTTTACAAGCCCAGCGCCTCGCGCAAGCAGGTCGAGAAAGCGCTGCAGATGCTCAACGCATCGGCCAGGCCGCTGATCGTGGCCGGTGGCGGCATCATCAATGCCGACGCCAGCGACTTGCTGCAGCAATTCGCCGAGCTCGTCGGCGTGCCGGTGATTCCGACCCTGATGGGCTGGGGCACGATCCCCGACGACCACCGGCTGATGGCCGGCATGTGCGGCTTGCAAACCAGCCACCGCTATGGCAACGCCAACCTGCTCGCCAGTGACTTCGTGCTGGGCATCGGCAACCGCTGGGCCAACCGCCACACCGGCAGCCCCGAGGTCTATTGCAAGGGCCGCAAATTCGTCCATGTCGACATCGAGCCAACCCAGATCGGGCGCGTGTTCACGCCCGACCTGGGCATCGTCAGCGACGCCAGGATCGCGCTGGAACTGTTCGTGCAGGTGGCCAGCGAGATGAAAGAGGCGGGTCAGCTGCGCGACTTCTCGGGTTGGGCCAAGGAATGCCAGGGCCGCAAGGGGTCGGTCGAGTACCTGCGCAAGACCAACTACGACACCGTGCCGATGAAGCCGCAGCGCGTGTACCAGTGCATGAACAATGCCTTCGGCAAGGACGTTACCTATGTCTCGACCATCGGTCTGAGCCAGATCGCCGGGGCGCAGTTCCTGCATGTCTACCACCCGCGCCACTGGATCAACTGCGGCCAGGCCGGCCCGCTGGGCTGGACGATTCCGGCTGCGCTCGGGGTGCGGGTGGCCGACCCGCTGCGCAAGATCGTGGCGCTGTCGGGCGACTACGACTTCCAGTTCATGGTCGAAGAGATGGCGGTGGGAGCGCAGTTCAAGCTGCCCTACATCCACATCGTCGTCAACAACAGCTACCTGGGGTTGATCCGCCAAAGCCAGCGCGGCTTCGAGATGGACTATTGCGTGCAGCTGGCGTTCGAGAACATCAATGTCTCGCCCGACGAGGTCACGCACAGCTACGGCGTCGACCATGTGGCGGTGGTCGAAGGCCTGGGTTGCAAGGCGATCCGCGTGCACAAGCAGGAAGAGATCGCACCGGCAATCCAGCAGGCCGAAGCCTGGATGGCCGAGTTCAAGGTGCCGGTGATGATCGAGATCATCCTGGAGCGGGTGACCAACATCGCGATGGGCACCGAGATCGACAACGTGGT
>JBDSMV010000451.1:0-10571 GCA_039915715.1 Rubrivivax sp.
ACCATCAGGACCCACCCCGAACGTGGCCACGCGTTGCTGCAGGAAGCGGGCGCGGTGTCGGCCCACACGCTGGACGTGGTGTTGCACCACCATGAGCGGATCGACGGCACCGGCTACCCGCACCGGGTCAGCGGCGATGCGTTGGGCGTCTACGCCCGCATGGGCGCGATTTGCGATGTCTACGACGCCATCACTTCCAACCGGCCCTACAAGAGCGGCTGGGACCCGGCCGAGTCGATCGAGCGCATGTCGAGCTGGCAGGGTCATTTCGACCCGGCGATGCTTGCGGCCTTCGTGCGAAGCCTGGGCATCTACCCCACCGGCTCGCTGGTGCGGCTGGAGTCGCACAAGCTGGCGGTGGTGGTGGAGCAGAACCCGCAGACCCTGGTGGCTCCGATCGTCAAGGTGTTCTATTCGCTGCGCAGCCAGATGCCGGTCACGCCGGTGCTGCTGGACCTGGCGCGACCCGGCTGCAGCGACCGCATCGTGGCCCGCCATGAACGCAAGGAAGGTGCGGCCGGCGAGTTCGGCAAGCTCGACGAGTTGTGGGCCGACCCGGACGCGCTGCGGCGCATGCGCCAGCCCGCCTGATCGCTGCGTAGACTGCGGCCACCGCAGCTGCAGGAGCCCGCATGCCCCGTTCCCGGATCGCTCTGGCGCTGGGTGCCACCTTGTCGCTGATGCTGGCCATCGTCGGCACGACCGCGGCATGTGCGCAGACCCTGCGATGGGCCAGCCAGGGCGACCCGTTGACGATGGACCCGCATGCCCAGAACGAGGGCCTGACCAACAGCATGAACGGTCAGGTCTACGAGAAGCTGGTCAAGCGCGACCGGCAGCTGAACCTGCGGCCGGGGCTGGCGCTGTCGTGGCAGCAAGTCTCACCGCTGCTGTGGCGCTTCAAGCTGCGCCAGGGTGTCAGGTTCCACGACGGCAGCCCGATGACCGCCGACGACGTGGTGTTCTCGGTGCAGCGCGCGCAGCAGCCCACAGCGTTGATCAAGGTCTATGCCCAGGCGCTGGGCACCGCGGTGGCCGTCGATGCCGAAACCGTCGAATTCAGGTTGCCGCGCGTCAACCCGATTTTTCTGCAGCACCTCGATTCGGTATTTGTGATGAGCCGTGCCTGGTGCGAACAGCACAAGGTCCTGCGCCCGCTGGACTTCAAGGGCAACGAAGAAAGTTATGCATCGTTCAACACCAACGGCACCGGGCCGTTCCAGCTGGTGCAGCGCCAGCCCGGCATCCGCACCACCTACAAACGCAACCCCAACTGGTGGGGCCGCTTCGAAGGCAACGTGCAGCAGATCACCTTCACCCCGATCGGCAACGACGCCACGCGCCTGGCTGCACTGGTGTCGGGCGAGATCGACTTCGTGCTCGACCCGGCGCCGCGCGACATTCCGCGGCTGCGCAACACCGCGGGCGTGAAGGTTGTCGAAGGACCCGAGAACCGCATCGTCTACATCGGCATGGACCAGCACCGCGACCAATTGCTGTATGGCAGCGTCAAGAACAAGAACCCCTTCAAGGACCTGCGGGTGCGGCAGGCAATGTTCCAGTCGGTCGACATCGAAACCCTGAAGACGAAACTGATGAACGGCCTGTCGGTGCCCACCGGCGGGCTGACCCCGAGCCCCAGCGGTGCCTACAACGACCCGACGCTGGAAACCCGACTGCCCTTCGATCTGCAAAAGGCGCGCGCACTGATGGCCGAAGCCGGCTACCCCGATGGCTTCGAGGTCACGCTGGACTGCCCCAACAACCGCTACATCAACGACGAAGAGATCTGCATCGCGCTGGCGACGATGTGGTCGCAGATCAAGTTGCGTGTCAGGGTCAATGCGATGCCGCGCACCACCTATTTTCCGAGGGCAGAGCAATTCGACACCAGCCTGTACATGCTGGGCTGGGGTGGCGCGGTCACCGATGCCGAAACCACGCTGACCCCGGTGATGCGCAGCGTGGGCGAGCAGGGCGTGGGCACCTACAACTGGGGCCGGGTCAGCAATGCCACGTTCGATGCGCTGGCCAGCGCCAGCAGCACCGAAGCCGACCCGGCCAAGCGGCAGGCGCTGGTCAAGTCCGCACTGCGCGAGTACCGCGCGCAGATGCACCTGCTGCCGCTGCACCGCCAGATGATTCCGTGGGCCGTGCGCAGCAACGTCGACGTGGTGCACCGCGCCGACAACTGGTTCGAAGTCGCCTGGGTGACCTTGCGCTGAGGGCGTTGCGTCTGCAGGACCAGACCACTATGCGCTGGTGCGACTGAAGGCCAGTTCTGCCACCAGGGCGGTTGTGCAGGCGCGGCCGGGATAGCGCAGCCACTGGAACACGAGGTTCAGGTCCTGCACGGTGGCCTGCGCTTCGATCGTCTGGCCGTCGCCGAGGTCGACGCTGTCGGTGGTGTGGGCGTCACCCACCAGGGTCAGGTCGTAGCCCTTGTCGAGCGCGGCATAGGCCGTGGCGCGCATGCACCAGTTGGTCTGCGCGCCCGCCAGCACGATGTGGCTGGCATCGAGCCGCGCCAGCTCGGCTTCGAGTCCCGTGTCCTCGAACGACGACGGAAAACGCTTTGCAATGAGCGTTTCACCTGCGGCCGGCACCAGTCGGGGCACCCATTGCCAGTCGAGGCTGCCGCGCACCAACTCTTCGCTTTCGTGCTGGACCCAGATCACCGGCACGTTCCCCGCGCGGGCCTTCTCGACAGACAGCGCCACGTTGCCGACCACGCGGTCGGCGTCCCAGCCAGCGCGCACCACACCGGCTGCACATCGACCACCACCAACACCGGCCGCTCGCCTTCGCGCACCGTGGCCATTGCCGCACTCCTTGCAAACATCGACTGCGAAGATAACCGAGCCCGGACCCACCAAACGTTCAGCGCGTCGCCCGCCGCCGCACCGCCTCGATGTAGGCCTGCCCGTCGGGCGGCAGCCCGCTGCGCTGCGACTGCCACAGCATCTCGCCCAGGCATTCCATGACCTCGTGCTGGGCGTCGTGCATCGAGTTGCGGCGCGCAGCCAGCAGCGCCACTGCCTGGCGGATGCCGGTCGGCTGGTCGATCGAGATCTGCTCGTCGATCGTCAGGTGCATCGACAGGTGCAGGAACGGGTTGGTGCGGCCGTCCTCGACCGTGTACATCGCCGCCAATGCGCTCGCTTCATCGTCGAGTTCGGCATGGTATTCGGGGTGCTCGGCGATCCAGCGCGCGGCGATGTTCTGCATCGGGTCCAGCGGCAGGCCGGCACGTTCGCGCGCGTGCACCGCGCAGAAGAATTTCCTGACATCGGACTGGGAAGGCTGAAACATCCCAGAATTGTCGCCTCAGCACCCAAGGAACTTCCGGCATGAACGTCAGCACCGAACAGCTCTTTACCGAAGCCCGCACCCAAAACGGCTGGCGCGACACGCCCGTCACCGACCAGCAACTGCGCGATCTCTACGACCTGATGAAATGGGGTCCGACATCGGCCAACTGCAGCCCGGCACGGTTGATCTTCGTGCGCAGCGCCGAAGCGAAGAAGAAGCTGGTGGCCTGCATGGGCGAGAAAAACCAGCCCAAGGTCGCCGAGGCCCCGGTGACGGTGATCGTCGGCATGGACATGGCGTTCTACGAGCAACTGCCCAAGCTGTTTCCGCATGCCGATGCGAAGTCGTGGTTCGTCGGCCAGCCGAAACTGATCACCGACACCGCCTTCCGCAATTCGAGCCTGCAGGGCGCCTACCTGATTCTGGCGGCGCGCACGCTGGGGCTGGACTGCGGGCCGATGAGCGGCTTCGATGCCGACAAGCTGGACGAAGCCTTCTGGAGCGGCACCCCGGTGCGCACCAACTTCGTGTGCAGCCTGGGGCAGGGCGACCCGACGAAGGTGTTTGCGCGCAGCCCGCGGTTGTCCTTCGACGAGGCCTGCCAGCTGGCCTGACCGCTGTTGCCGCGGCCCGCTCAGGCTGCGGCAGCGTCTTCCAGCAATCGCACCAGCGCATGCAGCGTGCGGTTGACCGGCACGGCCACGCCGTATTCGGCGCCGATGCGCGCAATGGCGCCGTTCAAGTGGTCGATCTCGCTGCGGCGCCCGCGCCGCAGGTCCTGCGCGGTCGACGACGATTGCTGCGGCATGCTGTCTGGAATGCGCTGCACCATTTGCTGCAGGTCTTCCGGCAGCGCGACACCGGCTGCGGCAGCCACGGCGCGACATTCCGCCACCACTGCGGCCACCAGAGCGGCAGCCGGCGCGTGTTGCATCAATGTGCCATAGGGAAGCCGCGCGATCGCCGACAGCGCGTTGTAGGCGCAGTTCACCACCAGCTTGGCCCACAGCGCGCTGTCGATAGACAGCACTTCCTGCACCGGCACACTGGCAGCGCGGAGGTCGCCGATCCAGTGGCGTGCCCCCGGTGCAGCACCGACCACCAGATCACCGCGGCCGCGGTGCAGCAGGTGACCCGGTGCGGCCATCTCAACCGCGGCATACACCACCGCCGCTTCGGGTCGCAGGTCGCTCCATCCCGGCAGCGCCAGCAACCGCGCCACGTTGTCGATGCCGTTCTGCAGACTCAGCACCGGCGTGCCAGGTGCCAGATGCGGTTGCAGCGCGGCCGCAGCGGCCTCGGTGTCGGTGGCCTTGACGCACAACAGCACCAGGTCGGCACCGCGTGCGGCGGCAGGGTCGGTGGTGGCGGTCATCGGCACCTGGCGCGTGCGCCCGCCAGAGTCGAAGCGCAGGCCTTGCCGCTGCACCACATCCATGTGAGCGGCGCGGCCGATCAGACTCACCGGGTGACCGGCCAATGCCAGCCTCGCACCGTAGAAGCAACCCACCGCACCTGCACCCATCACCGCCACTTGCATCGTCGTTCGCTCCGTTGGTGTTCGCGCGCCCTGTCGGCTTTGTCGACTTTCCGGGCATCCGCATGATCGCCGGGCGATGCTTCGGCCGGCAACGAAACATCTGCGCGGCCTCCAGGGCCACACTGCCGTCATCGAAACCCGGCCCTGTCCACCTCATGACCCTGACCTGCGTGATCCGCTACGAGATCGACCCGTTTCAGCGCGACGCCTTCAAGGCCTACGCCGAAGCCTGGGGCCGCATCATTCCGCGCTGCGGCGGCCACGTGCTCGCCTACCTGCTGCCGCACGAAGGCAGCAACATCGAAGCCTTCGGGCTCATCGCCTTCGAGTCACTGGCGGCCTACGAACGCTATCGGGTGCGCCTGCGGGCCGACGACGAGGGCCGCGCCAACTTCGCCTTTGCGCAGGCGGCACGTTTCATCGTCGAAGAAGAACGCCGCTTTACCGAGGTGGTCGACGGCACCTTGTGCCTGCCGCCGTGGCCGGCATCCGAAGGGGCCGCTCACAAAGAGGCGCACGCATGCACGCCGTGATCTTCGAGGTGGTGCCGCGACCCGGCTGCGCGCAACGCTACTTCGAGATCGCGGCGGCACTGCGCCCCGAGCTGGAATGCATCGACGGCTTCATCGGCGTCGAGCGTTTCGAAAGCCTGAGCCGGCCCGGTGTGTTCCTGTCGATGAGCTGGTGGCGCGACGAAGCTGCGATCGGCCGTTGGCGCCAGCGCGCCTGTCATCGCGAAGGTCAGCGCGAAGGCCGCGCAGCGGTCTTTGCCGACTACCGCATCCGCGTCGTGACCACCGTGCGCGACTACGGCATGCACGACCGAGCCGAGGCACCGGACGACGCCGATGTGCTGCTTCTGTGAGCGGCCCGCGCCGGCGATCGCTGGCCGATGAGGGCGGCCCGATGACCGCTGCACCGTTCGCGACTGCCGCATCCGCAACCGCAACCGCACCCCCATCCGCGTGCGCCTCCGCGCCCGCGGCAGAACCGCGGCTGGCCCGCGTGGCTGCGCTGGTGGCCGACGCCAGCCGCTCTCGCATGCTGTGTTTGCTGCTCGATGGCAGCCTGGCCAGCGCGGGCGAACTGGCGGCGGCGGCATCCATCACGCCGGCCACCGCCAGTGCCCACCTGGCGAAGCTGCTCGATGCGGGCTTGCTGGCTTGCGAATCGCGTGGCCGCCACCGCTACTACCGGCTGGCCGACGCCGAGGTCGCCCATGCGCTGGAGGCTCTGGCGATGGTGACCGAACGCAGCTCGCACGACCGCGCCTGGGCCGGGCCTGCGCGTGCCGGACTGCGTGAAGCGCGCTGCTGTTACGGCCACCTCGCCGGCCGCCTGGGGGTGGCGTTGCTGGGGGGGTTGCTGGCGCGCGGCTGGCTGCATGACCATGCCGCTGGCGGCTTCGTGGTCAGCGCCGCGGGTGCGCAGGGGTTCGACGCGATGGGGCTGGACGGTGCCGACTGGCAACGCCGCACCGCCAGCGGCGGGCGCCGCATCGCCTATGGCTGCCTCGACTGGTCCGAGCGCCGCGACCACCTGGCCGGCTCGCTTGCCAGCGCGTTGCTGGCCCGCGCGCTGGAGCAGAAGTGGGTGCGCCGGCGCCAAGGCAGCGGCCGTGCGCTGCAATGCACTCCAGCGGGACGCTTGGCATGGCGCGAATTGCTGCCAGCCGTCGGCACCCACGAATCACGGAAACCAGGCGAAGACGAAGCTGAGCCGCACGCGGTGCGCGGTTGCTGACCGATCGGCAGCAAAAGTGCTTACAACGCGGCACGCCGAAGGCACTGCATGGGCTCGGCCCCGACGGGTCTACAGTGGGACCGTTACCCAGCATCCATTGAAGGACGACCCATGCAAATCGAGATCGGCAGCGACCACAGCATCCAGGTTCATGACGAATGGGCAGGCAAGCTCGAAGAGATGGTGCAGCACGCGTTGCGCCATCACCGCGACCAGTTGACCCGGGTCGTGCTGCATCTCAGCGACGAAAACGCCCACAAGGCAGGCGACAACGACAAGCGTTGTGCGATGGAAGGCCGCTTGCGCGGCATGCAACCGGTGGCCGTCACTCACCACGGCGACACCTTCGACAAAGCCGCAGCCGGCGCTGCCGATAAGTTGTCGCGCTTGCTGGAACACACCCTGGCGAAGGCATCCGCCAAACGACCGCCGCCACCGCCTGCGGTGGAGTGAGGCGACGGCTTCAGCGCGGCGGGCTCAGCTTCGGGCCAACCGCCGCTCGACGAAGTCGAGTCGGTCCTGGCCCCAGAACACCTCCCCGTCGATGACGTAGCTGGGTGCGCCAAAGACTCCCGCATCGAGCGCCTGCTGCGTGCAGGTTGCGAGCGCCTGAGATATTGCGGGAGCATCGCTCGTGTCGATCAGGTCGGCGTCGAGGCTTGCCTCAGCCATCAGCACGCGCAGCACATCTGGGTCGGCCAGATTGCGCTGTTCGGCCCAGATGGCGCGCCCGATGCGACCGCACAGATCGAGCGCCGGCCTCGCGCCCAGTTGATCCCGCACCGCCACCACCAGACGCGCCGCAGCGTCGCCCGGCACCGGGAAATGAGCCGGTTGCGGGTGCAGCGACACCCCCAGGTGATCGCTGAAGCGCTTCAATTCGACCAGCCGATACGCCTGCCGCTGCGGCGCACGTTTGCCCAGTGGGAGCCCGCCGGACGCGGTAAAGATCGCACCGAAGTCGGCCGGCCGCACATTTACCGCCGAGCCGCTGCGCTCCACCATCGCGACGAAGCGCTCGTGCCCCAGATAGGCCCAGGGCGACACGGGCGTCAGGTAATAGTCGATGGGGGTGGCAGGCATGGCGGTCTCGGGTGGTCGGGACGCGCATTCTGCCGCTGCGGATCGACAGGGCCGCCGGGACTCGGTCAGCCCCCCACTGGATCTTCGTCCTCGTCTTCGCCGTCGGTTGGGTCTTCGACACCCAGCACGCTGAGGTTGCGCGCATCTTCATCGCCGAGGGGTGCGTCGGCGTCGCTCTCACCATCAATACCGGGGTTGCGAATGATGCGGTCGGGCCGGATGTCGCTGGCATCGTCATCGGGACCGGCCGCGCTGCCGCGTGCGCCGGTGCCCATCGAGTCGCTGTCGCTGCCGTGCTTAGAAGTCGTTGCGCCCCACTCGCCGGGGTTGGCTGGCGATGTCGCCATCGTCTGCTCGCCTTGCACGTCGCTGCCGCTGTCAGAGGTGTCGCTGGGGCCGAGGGCGTCGATGTCGGTGCCTTCGGGACGCTGGGGCGCACGGGTCACGCCGGTGATGCTGCTGCTGGCCATCGGAGAAGTTCCTGTTCTGATGTCCCGTCGGGACGATGCCCGATCCTGACGACCGCCCGCGCCTGCGCCGATCGGTGCAGCGCGCGGTGCTGGGTAGGTGCAGTCCTGCAGACCCTGCCGGCTGCGTGGCACAGTGCGGGGCGACTGTTCACCAGCAGGCCCCGATTCGTGATGGCTCGGGTCCCGCACTTTTCGATCCTGTGTTGATGCCGCTGCTTTGAGCCACTCCAAACCCATCCGCCTCGACCCGCCCGACACCGCCTGCTTCCTGGTCGGTGTCGACGGTGGCGGCAGTGGCACGCGGGCGCGACTGTGCGCGCCGGGCGGGCGCTTGCTGGGGCAGGGCAGCGCCGGCCCTTCGAGCCTTTCGCAAGGGGTCGCTCAGGCGTGGACCCATCTGCAGCAGGCGGTGGCGGCGGCCTTCGAGGACGCGGCTTTGCCCGTGCCGGCGCCGCAGCGGATTCGGCTCTCATCGGGGCTTGCGGGCGCGGGGGTGGCCGCCCAGCGCGACGCCTTCCTGGCTGCGGACCCGGGCTATGCGCAGTGCTTGCTGGCCACCGACGCCGCCGCCCAACTGGCGGGAGCGCACCGTGGACAGCCGGGCGTGGTGCTGGCCGCGGGCACCGGCAGCGTCGCCGCTGCGCGGCTGCCCGACGGGCGCCTGTTGCAGGTCGGCGGCTGGGGGTTCCCGGTCGGCGACGAAGGCGGCGGCGCATGGCTCGGCCTGCGGGCGATGCAGCAGGCCCAGGCGGTGGCCGATGGCCGCGATCCGCCGGGCGCGCTGGCGGCCGCGGTCGCCCAGGCGGTGGGCGGTGCCGACGCCGCCACGCTGCTGCAGTGGTGCGCCGATGCGCGGCAGGCGGCCTATGGCACGCTCGCGCCTTGCGTTTTCGGTGCCGCCGCGGCCGGCGACGCAGCGGCCATCGCCTTGCTCGACGTGGCCGTGGCCGAACTGATGCGCCTGTTGCAGGTCGTTGACCGCGCTGCCGCGCCAGCCCTGCTGCAGGTGGTCGTGGTCGGCAGCATCGGCGAGCGGCTCGCGCCGCGCTGGCCGCCCGCATTGCGCGACCGCATGGTGGCGCCCGCAGGCGACAGCGCCGACGGTGCGCTGTGGCTGCTGCACGCGGCCATGGAACCCGCGGTGACTTCCGATGCCTGATTCGGAGCGCTTTCACGGCCACATTCAGGGCCACATTCAGGCCCATCTGCTGACCCCGGCCGGATTCGTGCGCGGGATGCTGCAACACCATGAAGGCCGCATCGTTTCCATCGACGGCACGCCGGTCACCGAAGCCGCCGTGCGGGCCGATGCCGCCACGCCGCTGGTGCTGCCCGGCTTCATCGACCTGCATGTGCATGGCGGCGGCGGCGCCGACACCATGGACGCGTCAACGGCCATCGACACCATCGCGCGCCAGCATGCCCGCCACGGCACCACCGCGTTGCTCGCCACCACGATGACCGCGCCGCTGGCCGACATCCGCGCCGCATTGCAGGCCCTGGCACCGGCCATCGCCCGGCGCCCGGCGGGTGTGGCACGGGTCTTGGGTGTGCACCTGGAAGGCCCGTACATCAGCCCCGACAAGCTCGGCGCGCAGCCGGCGTTTGCACGGCCGCCGTCGCTGTCTGAAGTGCTGGCATTGCACGCCATCGCGCCGATCCGACTGGTGACGATGGCGCCCGAGGTGGCTGGCAACCTGGCGCTGATCCCGCAACTGGTGGCGGCCGGCATCCGGGTCCAGATCGGCCACACCGACGCCGGCTATGACGATGCGGTGGCGGCGCTGCGGCAGGGCGCCAGCAGCTTCACCCACCTCTACAACGCGATGAGCGCCTTCCACCACCGCGCGCCCGGCGCGGTCGGCGCGGCGCTGGCACATGCCGAGCGGGCCGAGATCATCCCCGACCTGCTGCATGTGCACCCGGGTGCAATTCGCGCGGCGTTGCGCGCCATTCCTGGCCTCTACTGCGTCACCGATGCCACCGCCGCCACCGGCATGCCCGACGGCGACTACCGGCTCGGCCGCCAGACCGTGACCAAATGCCTGGGTGGCGTGCGGCTGGCCGATGGCACGCTGGCCGGCAGCACGCTGACGATGGACCAGGCGCTGCGCAACCTGGTCTCGATCGGGCTCACGCTGGCCGACGCGTCGGCGCGGGTCAGCAGCCACGCGGCGCACTACCTTGGCCTGTCGGACCACGGCGTGCTGGCGCCCGGCGCGGTGGCCGACTGGGTGGTGCTGGATGCGCCGTCCCTGGCGTTGCAGCAGGTCGTGATCGCCGGCATCGCGGTCGACCCGATCACGTCACCCGCCGCATGACAGCGGTCGACACACCGTCCTTGATGTTGAAAGAAGCCGGCCAGGCGCCGGCAGCGGTCGAGCGGCTGCTGGCGCAGGACGCCGAAGCTTATGCCGCGCTCG
>JBDSMV010000458.1:0-11122 GCA_039915715.1 Rubrivivax sp.
ACGAGATCGCCGGTGAGCGGGTCGATATCGTTTTGTGGTCCGATGACCCCGCGCAGTTCGTGATCGGTGCGCTGGCACCGGCCAACGTGCAAAGCATCGTCGTCAATGAAGAAACGCATGCGATGGATGTGGTGGTCGACGAGGAAAACCTCGCCATCGCCATCGGCCGCGGGGGGCAGAACGTGCGCTTGGCGTCGGAGTTGACCGGCTGGCGGATCAACATCATGACCGCCGAAGAGTCGCAGGCCAAGCAGGACACCGAAAGCGATTCGGTGCGCAAGATCTTCGTCGAGAAGCTCGACGTCGATGTCGAAGTCGCCGACATCCTGATCGCCGAAGGCTTTGCGAGCCTGGAAGAGATCGCTTACGTTCCGCTGCAGGAAATGCTCGAGATCGAGGCCTTCGACGCCGACACCGTGCAGGAGCTGCGTACCCGTGCCAAGGACGCGCTGTTGACGATGGAAATCAAGAAGGAAGAGCAGGTCGACGGGGTGTCGCAAGACCTTCGTGATCTGGAGATGGACGGCAAGGAGCTGTCCAACGAGCTGATCGCCAAGCTGGCGGTAGCGGGCATCCAGACCCGCGACGACCTGGCCGACCTGGCGGTGGATGAGCTGACCGAGATCTCGGGCATTGCCGACGAGCAGGCCCGCACGCTGATCATGAAGGCGCGCGAACACTGGTTCACCGCCTGATTGGCCACATGCGCCGCACCGCCATCTGACACCCGTCACCCGCTTCAGACAGACAACAACGACACATCGAGGACTACCCATTCATGGCTGTGATCACCGTCGCTCAGTTTGCCGCGCAACTCGGTCGCCCGACCACGGCGCTGATCGAGCAACTGCAGTCGGCCGGCGTCACGAAGCAGTCGCCGGACGACGCGCTGAACGAATCCGACAAGGAACGTCTGCTGGACTTCCTGCGCACCTCCCACGGCACGGCCGCTGGCGGTGAACGCAAGAAGATCACGCTGACCCGCAAGACATCGACCGAGATCAAGCAAGCCGATGCCAGCGGACGCGCACGCACGATCCAGGTCGAGGTGCGCAAGAAGCGCACGTTCGTCAAGCGCGATGACGCCACGCCGGCGGTCGAGGAGCCGGCTGGCCCCAGCGCCGAGGAACTCGACTTGCAGCGCCGCGAGGAAGAGGCCCGCGTGGAGGCTGAAGCGATCCGCGTGCAGGAAGCCGAACTGGCAGCCGCGCGCCAGGAGCGTGAAGCGCAGGAAGCGGCGGCCAGGGTCGCGGCTGAAGCCGCAGCTGCACAGGCGCAGGCCAAGGCCGCTGCAGAAGCCGAAGCGGCAGCCACCGCAGCGGCCGAAGCCGAGAAAGCCGCTCCGGCGGCAAAGTCCGCCAAGGGCAAGGCCAAAGGCAAAGCCACTGCCAAGACCGACGAGACGGCAGCAGACGAGAAAGCCGATGCGACCGACGCGGAAACCACCGCCAAGGCTGGCGCCGAAGGGTCGGACGCAGCGGCAAACGCCGAGGGTGCCGATGCCGGCAAGTCGTCAGAGCCCGCCAAGCCGGTGCTGCGCGTGGTGAAGGCGGCTGACAAGGCTGCGGAAGACAACGCCCGTCAGGCCGATCTCGAACGACGCCGCAAGGCCGCCGAAACGGAAGCTGCCGCCATCCGCGCGATGATGAACGCGCCGAAGAAGGTGATGCTGGCGAAGAAGCCCGAAGAGATCAAGGTCGACCCGGCCAAGGAGGCCATCAAGGGCACGATCCACAAGCCCAAGGGCGCACCGGGAGCGATCGCCGGAGCCACCACGGCCAAGCCGGGTGACAAGAAGCAGGTCAAGTCCGAGAAGCTCTCATCGAGCTGGGCCGACGACGCCGCCAAGAAGCGTGCTGCGCTCAAGGGCCGCAGCGATGGCAGCGGCCGGGCCGGCTGGCGCGCACCCCGCGGCGGTTCGCGCCGCGGCGGCGACCGTGGTGACAGTGGCGGCAGCTACACCCCGGCGGTGGAGATGCAGGCGCAAGAGGTGCACATTCCGGAGACCATCTCGGTCGCCGACCTGGCGCACAAGATGAGCGTCAAGGCCAGCGAGGTCATCAAGCAATTGATGAAGCTGGGGCAGATGGTCACCATCAACCAGCAGCTCGACCAGGAGACGGCGATGATCGTCGTCGAGGAGATGGGCCACACGGCGTTCGCAGCCAAGCTCGATGATCCGGAAGCATTCACCGAAGAGGAAACGGCGGCCCACGATGCGGCCGAGCAACTGCCGCGTGCACCGGTGGTGACGGTGATGGGCCATGTGGACCACGGCAAGACTTCGCTGCTGGACTACATCCGCACCGCCCGCGTCGCGGCCGGCGAAGCGGGTGGCATCACCCAGCACATCGGTGCGTACCACGTCGAAACCGCCAAGGGCATGATCACTTTCCTGGACACCCCGGGCCATGCTGCCTTCACGGCCATGCGGGCGCGCGGTGCAAAGGCCACGGACCTCGTGATCCTGGTCGTGGCGGCCGACGACGGCGTGATGCCGCAAACCAAGGAAGCGATCTCGCATGCCAAAGCGGCCGGCGTGCCGATCGTGGTGGCGATGAACAAGGTCGACAAGCCTGATGCCAACCTCGAACGGGTCAAGAGCGAGCTGGTGGCTGAAGGTGTGATCCCCGAGGACTTCGGGGGTGATTCCCCGTTCGTGCCGGTGTCGGCCAAGACGGGCCAGGGCATCGACAACCTGCTCGACCAGGTGCTGCTGCAGGCCGAGGTGCTGGAGTTGAGGGCGCCCACCAACGTGGCCGCCAAGGGCATCGTGATCGAGGCTCGTCTGGACAAGGGCCGCGGCCCGGTGGCCAGCATGCTGGTGCAGAGCGGCACGCTCAGGAAGGGCGACATCGTCCTGGCCGGCAGCAGTTTCGGCCGTGTACGGGCGATGACCGATGAGGACGGCAAAGTCATCGAATCCGCCGGTCCGAGCCTGCCGGTGGAGATCCAGGGCCTGACCGAAGTGCCGCAAGCGGGCGACGAGTTCATGGTGCTGACCGACGAACGCAGGGCGCGCGAGATCGCCACCTTCCGCCAGGGCAAGTACCGTGAGGTGACCTTGAACCGCCGCCAGGCTGCAAAGCTCGAAGGCATGTTCGAGAACCTGGGCGAAGGCGTGTCGCAACAGGTGTTGTCGCTGATCGTCAAGGCCGATGTGCAAGGCTCGCAGGAAGCGCTGTCGCAGAGCCTGGTCAAGCTCAGCACGCCCGAGGTCAAGGTGCAGATCGTGCACGGCGCGGTGGGCGGCATCACCGAGAGCGACATCAACCTCGCGATCGCATCGAAGGCTGTCGTGATCGGCTTCAACGTGCGCGCCGATGCGAATGCGCGCAAGTTGGCGGAGAACAGCGGTGTCGACCTGCGCTACTACAACATCATCTACGACGCCGTCGATGAAGTGAAGGCAGCGATGGGCGGCATGCTGGCTCCGGAGCAGCGCGAAGAAACCATCGGCACGGCGGAGATCCGCACGGTCTTCGTCGCCAGCAAGATCGGCACGGTGGCCGGTTGCATGGTCACCGCCGGAAGCGTCATCCGCGGCTCGCGCTTCCGCCTGCTGCGCGAGAACGTGGTGGTCTACACGGGCGAAGTCGAGTCGGTCAAGCGCATGAAAGACGATGTGCGCGAGGTCAAGGAAGGCTTCGAATGCGGCATCAAGCTGAAGAACTACAACGACATCAAGGAAGGCGATCAACTCGAGATCTACGAGGTCAAGGAAATCGCCAGAACCTTGTGATGGGGTCCGGGCATCGCCCGGACATCCACAAGCCCCGCCTCGGCGGGGCTTCTTGTTTCAGTCACCGATATGCGTCACAAGAAATCCACCGTCAACCGCAGCTACCGCGTCGCCGACCAGATCCAGCGGGATGTGGCGATGCTGATTCGCGATCTGAAGGACACGCGGATCGGCAAGTCACGATCAACAGCGTCGAGGTCTCGCCCGACTATGCGCATGCAAAGCTGTACTTCTCGGTGCTCGTCGGTGACGCGCAAGAGAGTGCCATCGCGTTGAACGAAGCGGCCGGATTCTTGCGAAACGGCTTGTTCAAGAAGTTGGCGATCCACACCGTGCCAACGCTGCACTTCCATTTCGACAAGACCACGGAGAACGCGGCCGACTTGTCGGCATTGATCGCCAAAGCCAACTCGGTGCGCGCCAAAGACGACGACAACGACGATGGCAACGCTGCAGGCGTGCCGACGAAGGACCGCGTGTGAGCAAGCTACGCCAGGTCCGTCGCCCGCTGCATGGCGTTCTGCTGTTGGACAAGCCGATCGGCTGGACCAGCAACGACGCGCTTCAGAAAGTGCGCGGGCTGATGCGCGCGGAAAAGGGCGGCCACACCGGCACGCTCGACCCCCTGGCCACGGGACTGCTGCCGCTGTGCTTCGGCGCCGCCACCAAGTTCTCGCAGGTCAGCCTGGACGCCGACAAGTCCTATCGCGCGACCCTTCAACTGGGTCAACGCACGACCACCGGCGACCGCGAAGGCGACGTCATCGACACGCAGCCGGTCTACATCGCCGACCCCGGCGTTGTCGAAACCGCCTGTGCACGTTTCGTCGGTGCGATCGATCAGGTGCCGCCGATGCATTCGGCGCTGAAGCACGAAGGCCGTGCTCTGTACGACTACGCCCGCGCCGGTATCGTCATCGAGCGGCCGGCCAGGCGGGTGACGATTCATCGCATCGACATCATCGCGTGGGACGCTTCCCGTCTGGTCATCGATGTGTCGTGCAGCAAGGGCACCTACATTCGCGCGCTGGCCGAAGACATCGGTGCGGCACTGGGTTGCGGCGCGCATTTGGCTGCGCTGCAGCGCGCAGGCTGTGGTGGCTTGCATTTGCGCGATGCCATTTCGATCGATGCACTGACCGAATTGGACGAAGCCGCCCGCGAGGCCCGTTTGCTGCCCTGCGACACGCTTTTGCAAACATGGCCCGATGTGCGGCTGCCAGACGATGAAGCCGGTCGCTTTCTGACCGGCTTGCGGCGGCGCGTGGCACTCGCCGATGCGCCAGAAGTGCGCGTCTACGCCGAAACCGGCGCTGCCTTCCTTGGCAGCGCGCACATCACCGGTGGCGAATTGATCGCCGACCGGCTCCTGAGTCCGGTCGAAGTCCGGACCCAGACATCCTGAAGTGAAGCATTGACATGACCACCCAGCAGATCCGCAACATCGCCATCATCGCCCACGTCGACCATGGCAAGACCACCCTCGTCGACCAGTTGCTGCGCCAGAGCGGCACCTTCCGCGAGAACGAGAAGGTGGCCGAACGCGTGATGGACAGCAACGACATCGAACGCGAACGCGGCATCACGATCCTGGCCAAGAACTGCGCCGTGACCTGGCAGGGCACCCACATCAACATCGTCGACACCCCCGGCCACGCCGACTTCGGCGGCGAAGTCGAGCGTGCGTTGTCGATGGTCGACGGCGTGGTGCTGCTGATCGATGCCCAGGAGGGGCCGATGCCGCAGACCCGCTTCGTCACCAAAAAGGCGCTGGCGCTGGGGTTGAGGCCGATCGTGGTCGTCAACAAGGTCGACAAGCCTGGCTCGCGCCCCGACTACGTCATCAATGCGGCGTTCGACTTGTTCGACAAGCTCGGCGCCACCGAGGAACAGCTCGATTTTCCGGTGGTGTATGCCTCGGGCCTGAACGGCTGGGCTTCGCTGAAAGAAGGCGAGCGCGGGGAGCAGTGGGGTCCGGATCTGGTGCCGCTGTTCGAGACCGTGCTGAAGCATGTGCCGGCCCACGAAGGCGACCCGGCTGCGCCGCTGCAGCTGCAGATCTCGTCGGTCGACTACAGCACCTTCGTCGGCCGCATCGGCATCGGCCGCATCAATTCCGGCACGCTGAAGCCGGGCATGGACGTGCAGGTGATGGCGGGCCCCGACGGCGAGTCGTACAAGGGCCGCGTCAACCAGGTGCTGACCTTTGAAGGCCTGGAACGCGTGCCAACCACCGAAGCGCAGCCGGGTGACATCGTGCTGGTGGCGGGCATTCCGGAGATCGGCCTGGGGGTCACCGTCACTTCCATCGACGACCCGCAACCGCTGCCGATGCTGCAGGTCGACGAGCCCACCCTGACGATGAATTTCTGCGTCAACAACAGCCCGCTGGCGGGCCGGGAAGGCAAGTTCGTCACCAGCCGGCAGTTGTGGGACCGGCTGCAGCGCGAGTTGCAATCGAACATGGCGCTGCGTGTCAAGGAATCGGGTGAAGACGGCATCTTCGAGGTCAGCGGCCGCGGCGAATTGCACCTGACGATCCTGCTCGAGACCATGCGCCGCGAAGGCTTCGAGCTGGCGGTCAGCAAGCCGCGGGTGGTGTTCCGTGAAGAGGGCGGCGAGCGGCTGGAGCCGATCGAGCTCGTCACCGCCGACATCGAAGACCAGCACCAGGGCGGCGTGATGCAGGCGCTCGGCGAGCGCAAGGCCGATCTCGTCAACATGGAAACCGACGGCCGCGGCCGGGTGCGGCTGGAATACCGCATCCCGGCGCGCGGTTTGATCGGTTTCAGCAACGAGTTCATGAACCTGACGCGCGGCACCGGCCTCATCAGCAACATCTTCGAAGGCTACGAGCCCTACAAGGGGGAGATCGCGAGCCGCAAGAACGGTGTGCTGATCAGCATGGACGACGGCGAGATCTTCACCTACGCGCTCGGCAAGCTCGACGACCGCGGCAGGATGTTCGTCAAGCCGGGCGACGCAGTCTACGAAGGCATGATCGTCGGCGTCCACAGCCGCGACAACGACCTGGTGGTCAACGCCACCCGCACCAAGCAGCTGACCAACTTCCGCGTCAGCGGCAAGGAAGACGCGATCAAGATCACGCCGCCGATCGACGCCACGCTGGAGTACGCAGTGGAGTTCATCAGCGACGACGAACTGGTGGAGATCACGCCGAAGAGCATCCGCATCAGGAAGCGTCACTTGAAAGAGCACGATCGCAAGCGCGCCAGCCGCGACTCGGGTTGAAGTTGCGCTGAAATCGGCTGCTGCCTGAAGCTTCAATGACGTTTCGATGAGGCTTCGATGACGCATCGCAAGGCGCTGGCGGTGATGCTGGCTGCCACGCTGATGTGGAGCATCGCGGGTGTCGTCACCCGCCAGTTGCAGGACGCGCGCAGCTTCGAGATCACCTTCTGGCGCAGTGCCAGTTGTGCGGTCGGCCTGATCGTGATCCTGTGGTGGATGCGCGGCGGGGCGGGGCTCTTGCGCACGCTGCGCGACGGCGGCCGGGCGTTGTGGGTCTCAGGCTTGTGCTGGGCGGTGATGTTCACCGCTTTCATGGTGGCGTTGACCATCACCACGGTCGCGAACGTGCTGGTGACACTGGCGATCGGCCCGCTGCTGACTGCGCTGGTGGCGCGCTTCGCGCTCGGGCAGCGCCTGCCGCTGCGCACCTGGCTCGCGATCGGCGCCGCCGGCATCGGCATCGCCTGGATGTTCGGCACCTCGATCCACGGCGGGCGTCTGCAGCACCTGGTGGGGTCGCTGGTGGCGCTGCTGGTGCCGATCGCGGCAGCGGTCAACTGGACCGTGTTGCAGCACCTGAGCAGCCGGCAGGACCGCGAAAACGCACCCGACATGCTGGTGGCGGTGCTGATCGGCGCGGTGGTCTCTGCTCTTGCCAGCCTGCCACTGGCTTTGCCCTTCGTGGCGTCGGCGACCGATGTCGGTTGGTTGTCGATGCTCGGGGTCGTGCAACTGGCGATTCCGTGTTTGATGGTGGTGGCGGTGACCCGCGTGCTGAGCGCACCCGAGGTGTCGTTGCTGGGTTTGCTGGAAGTGGTGTTCGGCACGCTGTGGGCCTGGCTCGGAGCGGGCGAGGTGCCGAATCCGGCGGTGTTCGGCGGTGGAACCCTGGTGCTGGCGGCCTTGCTGGCCAATGGCCTGCTGTCGATGCGACGGCCGACCTGTGCGAAAGAACGCGTTCCAGCCCCTTCAGGCGTGGGGCCGGTCGCCTGAACTCATCGCTGGAGCGAGGCACGTGGAATGCCCCGCGGAACGCTGCATTGACACCGGAGTAACCGATGACGGACAAGCTGAAGAAGGGTGACGAGGTCACCTGGAACACCTCGCAAGGCAAGACCCAGGGCACCGTGACAGCGAAAGTCACCGGTACCGCCCACGTGGATGGCGACAAAGGCGGTCACACCGCCAAGGCATCGATAGACGAGCCGCAGTACGAAGTCAAGAGCGACAAGACCGGCAGCAAGGCGATCCACAAGCCCGAGGCGTTGCACAAGCGGCGCGCTCGGAAAAAGGCTTGACGATGGCGGTTACTCAGGGTTGCGAAGCAATCGGACCCGACGGCAGCGATGCCATACCGGTCACGCGCGGAGTTCGATCGGGCCGCGAAGCCGTTTTTTTTCTCGACGCGACAACTGCAAGAACGAGATCAACCCCCCGGTTTGAATGGTGAAATAACGTTGACGTGGTTGGGAGTCATCGACACACTGTTTATTGATCTTTGTTGTCCCCGACCCAAACGGTTTCGACTGCATCCAAAGGTGGCTGGCCATGAACTCCGCTCTCTCGTTTCGTCATGTCGCATCCATGCTGGCGCTCGGTCTTGGGCTGGGCGTGCCGCCGGTGCTGGCCGCCGACTACCAGATCGCTACGGTGATGACCGGGCTGGTCGCGCCTCGTGGCTTGGGCTTCACCCCCGATGGCGCGTTGTATGTCACCGAAGCTGGCAGAGGCGGCAATGGGCCGAGCCTGATTTCCGGCAATGGTGCGACCAGCTATTTCGGCTACAGCGGAGGCGTGAGCAGACTGTTCGGTGGCGTCCAGACTCGCGTGCTCAGCGGCCTGCCATCGCTGGCGGCGCTCGATGGCACTGACGCGGCCGGCCTGCAGGACATCGTCTTCGGCTCCGGCGGTCAAGCCTGGGGACTTTTCGGACTGGGTTCCAGTCCGGCACGGCGCGACAGCCTTGGCGCCTTCGGCGCGTCGTTTCTCGGCACGGTGTCGAGCTTGAGCCTGAACGGCGCAGGCACGGTCACTTCAGTGGCGGACATTTCCCGCTTCGAGGGAACGAACAATCCCGATGGGGGCACGGTCGACAGCAACCCTTACGGCTTTGCACGCACCGCAGGGGGCAGTTTCATCATTGCCGACGCGGGTGGCAACAGCTTCCTCCAAGCAACTGCTGCGGGCTCGGTGTCGGCGCTCGGCGTGCTGGCTGCACAGCCGAACCCGCTGCCTTTCGGGCCACCGACGGTCCAGTCGGTACCGACCAGCATCGCCATCGGCCCCGACGGCAGCTACTTCATCGGGCAACTCACCGGCTTCCCGTTTCCGGCCGGTTCGGCCAGTGTCTTCCGGTATGACCCGTCGACGGCCACCACCAGCGTCGCCTACGGCGGCTTTACCAACATCATCGATCTCGAGTTCGACTCCGCTGGCAATCTGTATGTGCTGCAGCTCACCAGCAATGGCCTCGCGTCGCCCAGTGGGCCCGGCAGTGGCGTCCTGCTCAAGATCGACCGCCTGACCGGAGTGCGCACGACGATCGCAAGCGATGGCCTCCAGTTCCCTGGCGGTCTCGCGATCCAGAACGGGCCGGGCGGTGCAGTGTTCTATGTCAGCAACCACACCAACGTGCCATTGGGGGGTGAAGTGCTGCGCATCAGCGCCGTGCCTGAACCGGGCAGCTTGGTCCTGCTCTTCTGCGGCTCGCTGGTCGTCATTGCGCTCGCGAAGCGGAACGCCTGACCGACCTGTCCGGACGCGGACCGTCGGTCCGCGGCAGCTGCCCACGCATTGGCCATCGCTGATGCCACGCATGAGCACCAGGCTCCCTGCACGCGTGCAGTCGTCGGCAGGAAGCATCCCGAGTATTCGCCAGGGATATCCCGACCTTCGACCCCGGCCCTTCGAGGCCTAGGATTGGTGCGGCCTGCCGACACCTCTGCCGCCGGCGCCATGGGGACCCCACACATGCAACAGCTCTCGGGCCTGGACGCGACCTTTCTCTACCTCGAAACCCCGCAGATGCCGATGCATGTGGGCGCCCTGCATGTCTTCGAGCTGCCCGCTGGCACCAAGGGCAAGTTCGTCACCGCGCTGCGCAAGCACATCGCTTCCCGGTTGCCGATGACGCCGGTGTTGCGGCGGCGGTTGTGGTGGATGCCGCTGAACATGGCCAACCCGGCCTGGGTCGATGCCGACCCCGACCTGCGCGAGCACATCGTCAGCGTCGACCTGCCCAAGGGCTCGGCGATGGCGTCGCTGGAAGCCGAGGTCTCGCGCCTGCACCCGGTGCTGCTGCCGCGTGACCGGCCACTGTGGAAGTTCTTCGTCTTCGAAGGGCTGGCCCCGTCGCCGGGTGGCCAGCGGCGCGTGGCGCTGTACACGCAGTTGCACCATGCCGCAGTCGACGGCCAGGCGGCAGTGGCACTGGCCAACGCGATCCTGGATGTCTCTGCAGAGCCGCGGGCGCTGGCGATCCGGCCGTCCACCCGCGAGCGGGTCTACAAGTTGGAGATGACCGAGATGTTGCGCGGCGTCATCGGCTCGCAGGCGCAGAAGGTGGCCGCCATCGTGCGCAACCTGCCGGCCACCGCCGGCACGTTGAAGGCCACTGCACTGACGCTGGCGTCGCGCGGCATCGGCGACGCGGATGCCGCCGACGAGGGCAATGGCAAGCGCAGCGGCAAGGCCGGTGCGCTTGCGTCCGGAAAAGCGACGGGCCCGTCGGGCAACATCACCCTGGCCCCGCGCACCGCCTTCAACGCTTCGGTCACCGACGGCCGCGCCTTCGCAGTGGTGACGCTGCCGCTGGCCGAGATGAAGGCTCTCGGCAAGGCCCACGGCGCCACGCTCAACGACATCGTGCTGATGCTGTGCAGCACCGCGCTGCGGCGCTACCTGGCGCGCCACCATGCGCTGCCGCGCAAGAGTTTGGTGGCGGCGGTGCCGATCACGCTGCGGCAGGCGGCCGATGTGGCCGCGGGCGCGGCGGCAGGCAACCAGGCGTCGATGAGTCTGGTGAGCCTGGGTACCCATATCGCCGACACCGAAGCGCGCCTGGCCCATGTGTGTCAGGCGACGAAGGCGATGAAGTCGACGATGGGCGGGCTCAAGTCGATCCTGCCG
>JBDSMV010000465.1:0-12172 GCA_039915715.1 Rubrivivax sp.
CCGCGGGGTGGCGCAGGCCTACTTCGACGTGCTGGCGGCGCAGGACACGCTGGACACCTCGCGAACCAGCAAAAGAGCCATCGGCGAGCAGCTGGCATCGGCCAAGCGCAATTTCGAAGTCGGCACCGCCACCATCACCGACGCGCGCGAAGCGCAGGCTCGCTCGGACCTGGCGGACGCCACCGAGCTGCAGGCCGAAAACGACCTGCGGGCGCGCCGCATCGCGCTCGACGTGCTGGTGGGCAGCGCCGACGTCAAGCCGAAGCAGCTCAATACGCCACTGGCCAAGGTGGCGCTGGAGCCGGGCAATGTCGAGGAGTGGGTCACCACCGCCTACCGGTTGCATCCCGACATCGAACGCGCCCGCGTGGCGCTGGAAGTGGCGCGGCTGGAAACCACCAAGGCCCGCGCTGGCGACCTGCCCACGGTGGACGCGGTGGCCGCGCTGTCTTCGGCCGACTCTCGCGGCAGTGCCATCCCTTTCGCGGGTCGCACCAATGCCGCTTCGATCGGGGTGCAGTTGAACTGGACCCTCTACAACGGCCATCTGACGCAGAACCGGGTCGGTGAAACGCTGGCCCTGGAAGAGAAGTCCGAAGCCGACCTGCTGGCCGCCCGCCGCGGGGTGGCGCAGCGCGTGCGCGTGGCCTTCTACAACGTGTTGACGGGGCAGGCCCAGGTTCAGGCGCTTGAAGCCGCAGAAGCCTCGTCGAAGCTGGCGCTGGAAGCCACGCAACTGGGCTACAAGGTCGGCGTGCGCGTCAACCTGGACGTGCTCAACGCGCAGACGCAACTCTTCACCACCCAGCGCGATCTGGCGCGGGCGCGCTACAACCTGATCGTCTCCCGACTGCTGCTGCAGCAGGGCGCGGGGCAGTTGACCCCGGCCGACGTTGAGCAGGTCAACCGGTTGTTGGCAATCTGACGCGACAGGCCGGCGGCGCAGCGCAAAACAACTTCACGCAGCAGCCACGCGGCGACTACCAGGCGGCGCGACACTGCTGCCCATGGACACCTCCACACGATCCGCCGACCACGGTGCCGATGCGGCCACCGCGGCGCACCGGTTCGGCCTTGGCGAAGCCAGCCTCGATACCGTCACCCCCGACCCGCGCGCTTGGCTGCTGGCGCAAATCGGCCCGGCCGACGCCCCCGCCGACGACCTTGCAGGCACCGCCGAAGCGCTGGCGCTGATCGAAACCGTCAACCGTGAACGCCGCGCCCAGCGGGCTGCGCCGCCGCCACCGACTGCGATAACGGCGGCCGCGACGTCAGCGACAGCGCCGCCATCGCGTGTAGCGATGACGGCGGCCGCAGAACCTGCCGCCACCGACGATGCCAGGGGCGAGCGCAAACCCAACGACTTGGAACGCGCGCTGCGCGAATCGGTGCGCGACCACCTGCGCGCCCACCTGCAGACCGCCGCGACCTCGCGCCGACCGTTCAGCGAACGCCTGGTGCTGTTCTGGTCCAACCACTTCACGGTTTCGATGGCCAAGGGCAGCGTGCGCGGGTTGGTGGGACCCTTCGAGCGCGATGCCATCCGCCCGCACATCGCCGGCTCGTTCGAAACGCTGCTGAAGGCCGCCGTGACCCACCCGGCGATGCTGAGATACCTCGACAACCAGCAATCGGCGGGGCCCGATTCACGCGTGGTGCAGCGGCTGGCGCAGCGAGCCCGCGGCACCAGCACCAACGGCGCTGACGGCATTAACGGCATCAACGGCACCAACGGCGGCAACAACCGCCCGCCGCGCATCACCGGTCTCAACGAAAATCTGGCGCGAGAGGTGCTGGAGCTGCACACGCTGGGTGTGGCCGAGCAGGACTACACGCAGGCCGATGTGACCGCGTTCGCGGCGGTGTTGACCGGCTGGCGGGGTGCCACCGACGCAGCAACCATGGCACGGGGCGCGACCGCGTCCGCCTTTGACCCCAACTGGCACCAGCCCGGCAGCAAGACCGTGCTGGGCCGATCGATTCCAGAAGGTCCGCACGGTCTCGACGCGGTGCTGCACACGCTGGCGCTGCACCCGGCCACGGCGCGCCACATCGCCACCAAGCTGGCGCGCCATTTCGTGGCCGACGACCCGCCCCCGACGCTGGTGGCCAGACTGGCGGCGCGCTTCCAGTCCAGCGGCGGCGACCTGGCCGCTGTCTATTGCGCCCTGATCGACTCGTCCGAGGCCTGGGATCCGCAGCCGCGCAAGCTCAAGACGCCCGAAGAGCTGATCATCAGCAGCGCCCGTCTGCTGCAGGTCGGCGACAGCGCCTTCAAGCGCATTCCCGATGGCGGCGCCGCGCAACTCGGTCAGCGCTTGCAGCTGGCACCATCGCCGGCCGGCTGGCCCGACCGGGCCGAGGAGTGGCTGGGTCCGGATGCGGTGTGGAAGCGCGTCGAGTGGGCCACCCGCGTGGCCGACCGCGCCGCGCGCGGTGTCGATGCGCGCGCCCTTGCGCTGCAAAGCCTGGGCCCGCGTCTGCAGGAAACCACAGCGCGCCAGATCGAACGCGCCGCCGATGGCCCGCAGGCGCTGGCGCTGCTGCTGCTGGCGCCTGAGTTCCAAAGGAGGTGAAGGTGCACCCACGCTCCGTGCCGCTCGCTGCCCCCGGGGGGCGCACGCCTGCGGCCCGGCGAAGCCGGTTCCGCGGCTCTTCTTGATCCATGCACTGCGCGGGTTGGGTGATGCGCTGCGCTTCGACTGCCACCAGGAATTCGTCATGAACACACGTCGCCATCTGATTCAGTCGCTGCTGGCCGGAGCCGCGCTGGCGCCTTTTTCTGCCTTCACTCGGCTTGCGGTGGCTGCGCCTGCGGCTGGCGCAGACAGCCGCTTCGTGTTCGTGATGCTGCGCGGCGGGCTCGATGGGTTGACCGCCGCGCCGGCAATCGGCGACCCGGCTTTCGCTTCGGCGCGCGGGATGCTGGGTGACTTCAAAGGCTTTGCGACACCGCCGCTGCGGTTGGACGACACCTTTGCGCTGCACCCGCTGCTGCCGCAGGTCCATGCGATGCACGGCCGCGGCGAGATGTCGCTCTTGCACGCGATCGGACTGCCGTACCGGGAACGGTCGCACTTCGATGCGCAGCAGGTGCTGGAAAGCGGCGGTGCTCGACCCTGGGAAATGAAAGATGGCTGGCTCGGCCGTGCGGTGGCAGCCAGCAGCGGCAAAGGCGCCGGCGCTCCCACTGGCGGCCTGCGTGCCGTGGCGCTGGAAACCGCGGTGCCGCTGGTGCTGCGCGGACCCTCCGATGTCGACACCTGGGCACCGTCGGTGCTGCCCGAACCTTCGGCCGATCTGGTGACGCGTTTGGCGACGGTCTACCGCAGCGACCCGGAGCTGGCGCAGGCGCTGCAACGCGCCCGCGGGCTGCGCGACGGCACAGGCCTGATGGCCGATGCGGCAACGAAGCCGGAAGGCGCGGCGGCCAACCGCAAC
Source organism: Rubrivivax sp. (assembly GCA_039915715.1). Taxonomy (GTDB): domain Bacteria; phylum Pseudomonadota; class Gammaproteobacteria; order Burkholderiales; family Burkholderiaceae_C; genus Rubrivivax. The sequence goes on from JBDSMV010000465.1 coordinate 3,442, forward strand.
CAGACCGTCACGCTCGCAACCAAGGCCGCCGAGTTTTTGCAGCGCGGGTCGCGCATCGCCGTGCTCGACATCAGCGGCTGGGATTCGCATGCCAACCAGGGCGCACCCAACGCTGCGCTGTCGAACAACCTGCGCACGCTGGATGCGGCGCTGGCGGCCTTGCGCGCCGGCTTGCTGCCCAACGATGCGTGGAAGCGCACGGTGGTGGTGGTGGCGACTGAATTCGGCCGCGAGGTGGCGGTCAACGGCACCGCCGGAACCGACCACGGCAGCGGCGGCGCGGCCTTCGTGCTGGGCGGTGCCGTGCGGGGCGGCCGCGTGCTGGCCGACTGGCCGGGGCTCGCACCCGCGCAGCGCCACGAAGGGCGTGATTTGCGCGTCACCACCGACCTGCGTGCGGTGTTCCGCACCGTGCTGGTCGATCACCTGCAACTGTCCGCCCGCACCGTTGAGCAGAGCGTGCTGCCAGGCAGCGCGGCGCTGCCGCCGATGGCGCTGCTAAGGGGGTGACCCACTGGCCGACCCTTCAGGTCGGCCAGTGCCCGAGCACCTGCTGCGCCATCGTCGCTGCTGCGCCGCGGTGGCGGGCTGCGAAAGCCCGCGCCGCAGTCCGGCGCGCCTCGGTCGCATCGGTGTCGGCATCGGCGTCGGTGATGGCAGGCGCGCACAGCCGCAACGCCAGCTCGACGCCGTCCTCGACCGACGGCACGCGCCAGGCAACGCCCGCGGCTTCGGCCTGCTCGGCCGCCTGCGCGAAGTTGAAGGTGTGCGGGCCCATCACCACCGGGCAGCCGCACGCCGCGGCCTCGATCAGGTTCTGCCCGCCGAGCGCCGCAAAGCTGCCGCCCAGCAGCGCCACATCGGCCAGCGCGTAGTACAGCGGCAGCTCGCCCATCGAGTCGCCGAGCCAGACATCGGCATCGCGCGCTGCGGCCGGCGGTTGCTGGTTCCAACTGCTGCGACGCAGCACCGAAAGTCCGCTCGCAGAAACCATCGCGGCCACCGCATCGAAGCGCTGCGGGTGGCGCGGAACCAGCAGCAGCAGCGGCGCCGGAGCTGGCCGGTCAATGCTGCGCGCGGCCCTCGAAACATCTGCATCGGATGACGTTTCGGCGCGCCGCAACGCGTTCGCCCAAGCCCGCAGCAGCGGCGGCTCCTCGCCTTCGCGCGTGCTCACCGCCAGCACCACCGGCCGCCCGACGGCCGCGCGCCAGGCTCGCCCTAGCGAAAGCCGCGCGGGGTCCGGCGTGAGGTCGAACTTCAGGTTGCCGACGACCTGCACCTGCCGCGCACCTGCGGCACGCAAACGTTCGGCGTCGGCATCGGTTTGCGCCAGCACGGTGTCGAACGCCCACAGTGCCGGCCGCATCAAGGCCGCTGTGCGTTGGCCACGCGCCAGGCTGCGCGCCGACAGCCGCGCGTTGGCCAGCACCATCGGCACGCCCTGCTCAAACGCGGCGTGCAACAGGTTGGGCCAGACCTCGGTTTCCATCACCACGCCGAGCGCGGGCCGGTGCTGTCGCAGAAAGCGCCGCACGGCACCGGGGGTGTCGATCGGCAGCCACGCTTGTGCGTCACCGGGTTGCAGCAGCGCGGCACCGGCTGCGCGTCCGGTGGCTGTGCCATGGGTCAGCAGCAGTTGCAGGCCCGGCCGTTGGTGCCGCAACTCGGCGATCAGGGGTGCTGCCGCATGCGTCTCGCCCAGCGACACCGCATGCAGCCACAGCCGATCCGGCACCGGCGTGCTGTCGGCCTGTCCGAGCCGCTCGCCCCAGAACGCGCGGTACAGCGGCTCGCGTCGGCCACGCCACCAGAACTTGATGAACCACAGCGGCAAGCTCAAGCGCAACGCCGCGGTGTAGGCGGCTCGCGCCAGCGTTACACGCCACGCGGCAACCATTCCGTCTCAGGCGCAGGCCAAGCGGGTCGCAGCGCACGCCGAGGCGCGAATCCTGCGACAGACGCTCAGTGCGCCGACTTCGCCACCTGCGCGTCGGGTTTCACCGCCAGCAGCGCCGCCATCATGTCGGCTTCGATGCGCGTCAGCGCTTCGGGCGTGTGACCTTCGAAGCGCAGCACCAGCACCGGCGTGGTGTTGCTGGCGCGAATGAGGCCGAACCCGTCCTTGAAGTCGACCCGCAAACCATCGATGGTGCCGGCTTTACCGCCTTCGAAGCCGAGTCGCCCGTCTGCGACCCGAGCCAGCAATTCGGCCACCACCGCATGGTGTTCGCCTTCGGCGCAAGGCACGTTCAACTCCGGGGTGTTGAAGCTGCTAGGCAGCGCGTTCAGCACCGCGCTGGGGTTGGCGCTCTTCGACAGGATTTCCAGCAGCCGGCCGGCGGTATACATCGCATCGTCGAAGCCATACCAGCGCTCGCCGAAGAACAGGTGACCGCTCATCTCGCCGGCGAAGGGTGCACCGGTTTCGCGCAGCTTGGCCTTGATCAGCGAATGCCCGGTCTTCCACATCAACGGCTTGCCGCCGGCTCGTTTGATGACCACCGGCAGGCGCTGCGAACACTTCACATCGAAGATGATTTGCGCACCCTTGTGGCGGCTCAGGATGTCCTTGGCGAAGAACATCACCTGGCGGTCGGGGTAGATGATCTGGCCATCGTTCGTGACCACGCCCAGGCGGTCGCCGTCACCGTCGAAGGCCAGACCGAGTTCGGCTCCGGTGGCATGCACGACCTTGATCAGGTCGGCCAGGTTCTCGGGCTTGCTGGGGTCGGGGTGGTGGTTCGGAAAGTCGCCGTCGACCTTGCTGTACAGATCGATCACATCGCAGCCCAGCGCACGCAAGATCGCCGGCCCCGATGCGCCAGGAATGCCGTTGCCGGAATCGACCACGACCTTCATCGGTCGCGCCAGCTTGCAGTCGCCGGTGATGCGGGCCGCGTATTCGGCGCCGATGTCCATCCTGGCCGACCGGCCGCCGCGGCTGCGGGTGTAGTCCTCGGCCAGCATGCGCTGCTGCAGCTTCTGGATGTCGTCGCCATAGGTGGCGCGGCCGCACATCACCATCTTGAAGCCGTTGTAGTCCTTCGGGTTGTGGCTGCCCGTGACCTGGATGCCGCTGCTGCAGCCATGCTGGCCGCGGGTGGCGGCCACGTAGTACAGCATCGGCGTGGTGACGGCGCCGATGTCGACCACATCGAGTCCGGTGGACTTGAGCCCGCGGATCAGCGCCGCAGCCAGCTTCGGACCCGAGACGCGCCCGTCGCGCCCCACTGCCACGGCCCGCTCACCGGCCGTCAGCGCTTCACTGCCGAAAGCGCGGCCCAGGTGTTCGGCGAAGTTCTCGTCGATGGTCTTGCCGACCACCCCGCGAATGTCATAGGCCTTGAAGACGGTGGGATCGGATTGCATGGTGCGTGCGCGGGGCCGGGGCCGGATCAAAAAGTGGCGCGATTGTAGGCAGCGGGTGTCGGCCGAAGGCTGCCCGCCACTGCTGCGATCGAACGTCCCGCCGACTGCGCTGACGCAGACCCGGTCAAATCCGTGTGCGGCGTTTTACAGCCACCCCGCCTTGCGAAAGCGCCACCACAGGATGGCGCTGACCCCGCCGATCACCAGCAGCGCCAGCGGGTAGCCGTACGTCCACTTCAGCTCAGGCATGTTCGCAAAGTTCATGCCCCAGATGCCGACGAAGAAGGTCGCGACCGCGAAGATGCCGGCCCAGGCCGCCAGCGACTTGGTGGTTTCCGAGTCTTCGATCGTCACCATCGACAGGTTGACCTGGATCGCGGTGGCCACGGTCTCACGCAAGGTTTCCAGCGAGATGTTGCAACGCACCAGGTGGTCATAGACATCGCGGAAGTAGTCCTGGCTGTTCTGGCACACGATCGGTGCGCGGCCGCCATAGAGCTTTCCGGTGGCCTCCATCAACGGCGCCACTGCATGGCGCAGCACCGCCACGCAGCGCTTCAGCGCATACAGGCGCTGGATGTTCTCTCGCGCGTTGCCGGGCTCGAAGATGTCGTCCTCGATGCCTTCGAGCTCGTCTTCCATCTGCTCGATCAGCGGAAAGTAACGGTCGACCACCGCGTCCATCAACGCATAGAGCACGAACGACGGGCCATGGCTCAGCAGCTCGGGGTCGCGTTCGGCGCGTTCGCGCACCCCCAGAAAGGTCTGCTTCGATCGGTTGCGCACCGACAGCACGAAATTGCAACCGACGAACACGCAGACCTCACCCACGTTCAGGCTCGCGTCGGCTTCGCGTTCGACCAGGTGCATCACCATGAACACGGTGCTGCCGTATTCCTCGATCTTGGGGCGCTGGTGGCCATGGGCTGCGTCTTCCACCGCCAACTCGTGCAGCCCGAAGACCTGCTGCATCTGCATCAGCTCGCCGTCGTCGGTGTCCCTCAGCGCCACCCAGACGAAACAGTCGGGCTTCGCCAGGTAGTCGCCGATCTGCGGCACCGGCACGTCGGCCATCTTGAGGCCGCGTTCATAGGCCACGCAGTTGATCAGCATGGGAACCCCGCCCGGACCTGTGCTCGCTGTGGCGTGGACTTCACGTTGCGGTGGATGGCAGGTTCCTGCGGCCGACCCAGTAGGTCGCCCCGTCGGCGCCATAGCGCTCGCTGTGCGGCACGCCCGCAGCCAACTCGAAGCCTTCGCCGATGCCAACATGGCGCGTGGTGTCGCCCTGCGTCAGCCACATCTCGCCCTGCACGACCCGCGCTTTGGCGTCGAAAGGGTGGCTGTGAGTGTCGACCACCGTCAATGGGTCCCAGGGGCGCCTGAGCACCGTGTCGTAGCCCTGTTGCCGAAGGTCGGCTTCGAAGCGGGCGAATTCGGCTTCGTCGGTGTGCATCGGCGGAATTCTGTCTTAGAACCGGTGCCCGCGGATGGGGCAGCGGTGGCTGCAGCCGCACCGGCGGCGTGCTTCGCACAGTGTTGTAATCGCCAGCCGTCATGCGCCGATGCAGGGTGGGCCGGACCCGCAGCCGGCAGGGCGCGAAAGTTGCGTGCGGCCCCCTGCCCTTGCCTGCCGTTGTTCCTCGATGCCCATCACCACCCTTCCTGTCCGCGCTGGCTCTTCCAGGATCCGATGACCTGGTCGTTGATCGCCCGCCATGCCGATGGCCGCATCGGGGTGGCCATCGCCAGCCGCTTCTTCGCGGTCGGCGCCCTGTGCTTGCACACCCGCGGCGGGGTTGGCGCCTTGTGCACGCAGGCGCTGATGAACCCCGAGTACGGCGCCCAGGGCCTGGCATTGCTGGCAGCCGGCGGCTCCGCTGTCGATGTGGTGCGGCTGCTGACCGAAGCCGACGACGGCCGCGACCAGCGCCAGTTGCACCTGCTGCCAGTTCGCGGCACCGGCGCGGTCTACACGGGTGCGCACTGCGTCGACTGGTGCGGCCACCAGTTGCACGACGGTTTCAGCGTGGCCGGCAACATGCTCGCCAACTCCGACGTGCTCGACGCCACCGTGGCCGCGTTTCGCACCTCCACCGATGACGGCCGGCCGATGGCGGAATGCTTGTTGGCCGCGTTGCGCGCCGGCGACGCCGCTGGTGGCGACAAACGCGGCCGGCAGTCGGCCGCGTTGCGGGTGCAGGGACCCGAGAGTTATCCGGAACTCGACCTGCGGGTCGACGACCACGAACAGCCGTTCGACGAGCTGCAGCGCCTGCTGTCCAAGAGCCTGGAACGCTTCCAGCCCTTCGTTGCTTGCCTGGCACGGCGCGGCCATTCAGCCGGCGAACTCGACCGTGCCGAGCTCGAAAAACGCATCGATGAATGGACCGCGGCCCGCGCCTTGGCCGGCGGCGCGCGGTCGGGTCGAACCCCATGACCCTGCTGTCGATCGACGGTTTGCGAACCCGTTTCAACACCGACGCCGGCTCCTTCGCGGCGGTCGATGGCATCAGCCTGCAGGTCGATGCCGGCCAGACCCTGGCGATCGTCGGCGAATCGGGCAGCGGCAAGAGCGTCACCGCGCTGTCGATCATGGGGCTGGTGCCGCCGTCGCAGGGGCATGTCGAAGGCTCGATCCGGTTTGAAGGCCGCGAACTGGTGGGGCTGCCCGAACGCGAACTGCAGGCGCTGCGCGGCAACGGCATCGCGATGATCTTTCAGGAGCCGATGAGTTCGCTGAACCCGGCCTTCACAATCGGGCGCCAGATCGTCGAAGGTCTGCAGCGCCACCAGCGCCTGAGCGCCCGCGACGCCGAAGCCCGCGCCATGCAGATGCTGCGGCGGGTGCACATTCCGGCACCCGAGCAGCGATTCCATGACCACCCGCACAAGCTGTCGGGTGGCATGCGCCAGCGGGCGATGATCGCGATGGCGCTGGCCAACGAGCCGCGGCTCTTGATTGCCGACGAACCCACCACCGCGCTCGATGTGACGATCCAGGCCCAGATCCTGGCATTGATGGCCACGCTGCAGGCCGAGTCTGGCACCGCCGTGGTGCTGATCACGCACGACCTGGGCGTGGTGGCCGAAGTGGCCGACACGGTGGCGGTGATGTATGCCGGACGCATCGTCGAGCAGGCTTCCGTGCGGCAGCTGTTCAACGAGCCACAGCATCCCTACACCGTCGGCCTGTTGGGATCGATGCCGCGCCTGCACGGCCGCCAGCAGCGGCTGGCGGCCATCGGCGGCCAGGTCCCGGGACCGTTCGCGCGCCCGCCGGGTTGCGGGTTCGCCGATCGCTGTCCATTTGCGGTGGCGCGCTGCCATGCCGAGTCGCCGCCGCTGGTGTCGATGGGCTTGTCCGATCGAGGCGTCGCCGATCACCTGTCGGCCTGTTGGCTGGCACCGCTGGACGCCGACGCGTTGTTGGCCAACCGGGCGCTTGCGGCGCAACAGTCGCAGGCGGCGCACGAAGCGACCGCGGTGGACTCCGCATGAAGCACGCGCCACCCGGCCAGCCGCTGCTGCAGGTCAGTGGCCTCGTCATGCACTTCCCGGTGCGACGCGGTTTGTTTGGTCGCGCCACCGCATCGGTGCGCGCGGTGCAGGACCTGAGCTTCGGGTTGCGCGCCGGGGAGACCCTGGGTGTGGTCGGCGAATCGGGTTGCGGCAAGAGCACGCTCGGCCGGCTGGTGCTGCGCCTGCTCGAACCCACGGCCGGTCGCATCGTCTTTGCGGGCACCGATCTGGGCACGCTCGACGCTGCGTCGCTGCGGGCGCAGCGGCGAGCGATGCAGATTATTTTTCAGGACCCGTATGCGTCGCTCAACCCGCGCATGACGGTCGGCCAGACGTTGACCGAACCGCTGCGGCTGCACCGGTTGCATGCCGGGCGACACGCCGAACGGGTGGCCGAGCTGTTGCAGACCGTCGGCCTGGATGCGAGCCATGCTGCGCGCTATCCGCACGAATTCAGTGGCGGGCAGCGCCAGCGCATCGGCATCGCGCGCGCGCTGGCGGTCGAGCCGCAGCTGATCGTTTGCGACGAAGCCGTCTCGGCGCTCGACGTGTCGGTGCAGGCACAGGTGGTCAACCTGCTGCAGGATCTGCAACAGCGCTTTGGGCTGGCCTACATCTTCATCGCCCACGACCTGGCGGTGGTCAAGCACATCGCCACCCGCATCGCGGTGATGTACCTGGGGCGCATCGTCGAGTTGGCCGACACCGATGCGTTGTTCGCAGCGCCACGCCACCCGTACACGCAGGCGCTGCTGGCGGCGATTCCGTTGCCCGAGCCGGCTGAGCCGGGCGTTCTCGCGCCGCAGCGCGCGGTGCTTCAGGGCGATGTGCCGAGCCCCACCGCACCGCCGCCCGGCTGTGCGTTTCACACCCGCTGTCCGCATGCGCGCGCGCGTTGCCGGTCTGAGCTGCCTGTGCTGCAAGATGCTGGCGACCATGCAGTCGCCTGTCACTTCTGGCCCGATATCGAAGCGCCTGCAGCACTGACGACAGCACCCCCCCCGCCGAATGTCCGCCTGCAGAAGCTGCAGTCGGCGTTCGTGTCCTGATTCGACTCTCCTTTGCCACCCTGAAAGGCCGAAGCCATGCCATCGATCCAATTCACCCTGGCCGCACTGTCGTTGGGCGTCACGCTCGGCCTGACCCCGTTTGGGCACGCTCAGGCCCAGACGCTGCCCAACCTGCGGGTCGGGCTGGCCGAAGACCCCGATGTGCTCGACCCCACGCTGGCGCGCACCTTTGTCGGTCGCATCGTGTTCGCATCGCTGTGCGACAAGCTGATCGACATCGACGAGAAGCTCGGCTTCGTGCCGCAGTTGGCCACCCATTGGGAATGGTCGGCCGATAGCAAAGCACTGACCTTGAAGCTGCAACCGGGCGTGACCTTCCACGATGGCGAGAAGTTCGACGCCGCTGCGGTCAAGTTCAACATCGAACGCCACAAGACGATGGCGGGCTCGAACCGGCGTGGCGAGTTGGCACCGGTCACAAGCGTCGAGGTGATCGACTCGATGACGGTGCGGTTGAACCTGAGCGCGCCGTTCTCTCCCTTGCTGGCCGCGCTCACCGACCGCGCCGGCATGATGGTGTCGCCCAAAGCCGCTGCCGCCGCCGGCGACAAGTTCGGCCAGAAGCCGGTGTGTTCCGGGCCGTTCAAGTTCGTTGAACGGGTGGCACAAGACCGCATCGTGCTGGAACGCTACGACGGCTACTGGAAGCCAGGCGCCGCCAATTTCGCCAGGGTCACCTACACGCCGATTCCGGATGCCACGGTGCGGCTGGCGAACCTGCGATCGGGCCAGCTCGACTTTGCCGAACGAGTTGCGCCATCGGACAT
>JBDSMV010000026.1:0-3645 GCA_039915715.1 Rubrivivax sp.
GGCCGAGCTGTGGCAGGAATCGGGGCGCTTCCAGGCCTACGGTCCTGAATTGCTCCGCGTCAAGGACCGGCACGACCGAGATTATGTGATCCAGCCCACCAGCGAAGAGGTCATCACCGACATCGCCCGCCAGGAGCTGCGCAGCTACAAGCAACTGCCGCGAAATTTCTATCACATCCAGACCAAGTTCCGCGATGAACGCCGGCCGCGCTTCGGCGTGATGCGGGGCCGCGAGTTCACGATGAAGGACGCGTACTCCTTCGACCGCGATGTCGAATCGGGCCGCAAGAGCTACCAGGCCATGCAAGCGGCCTACGTGCGCATCTTCGACCGCATGGGGCTGATCTACCGCGCGGTGGCGGCCGACAGTGGCGCCATCGGTGGTGATGTGTCGCAAGAGTTCCAGGTCATCGCCGACACCGGCGAAGACGCGATCGTCTACTGCGCGGACAGCGACTACGCCGCCAACATCGAGAAAGCCGAGGCGGTGGCGCCAGCCGTCGCGCGTGCACCCCCTTCGCAGCCGCTAGTCGACACGCCGACCCCGGGCGCGACCACCTGCAAAGCCGTGGCCGAGCTTCTCAAGCTGCCGTTGACGCAAACCGTCAAGGCGCTGGTGCTGGCCACCGACAAGCGCGATGAAGGCGGCGACAAAGGTTTCGGCAAGGGCGGCGGTACGGGCGATGACAAGGACAGCAGCACGGTCTGGCTGCTGCTGGTGCGCGGCGACCACGAACTCAACGAGATCAAGGCCAGCAAGATCGAAGGGCTGAATCAGGGCTTTCGCTTCGCCACGGCCGCCGAGATCGACAGCCACTTCGGCTGCAAGCCGGGCTACCTGGGCCCGATCGGCGCCACGCGTTCGTTCAAGGTCGTGGCCGACCGCACCGTGGCGCAGATGTCCAACTTCGTCTGCGGGGCCAACCATGCCGATGCGCACTACACGGGCGTCAACTGGCGCCGTGACCTGCCAGAACCCGATCTGGTGGCCGACATCCGCAACGTGGTCGAAGGCGACCCGTCGCCCGATGGCAAGGGCACACTGGCGATCCAGCGCGGCATCGAGGTCGGCCATGTGTTCCTGCTGGGCACCAAGTACAGCGAGCCGATGAAGGCCAACTACCTGGACGAGGCGGGCAAGCCGCAGCCGATGGTGATGGGTTGCTACGGCATCGGCGTGACGCGGTTGCTGGGGGCGGCCATCGAGCAGAACCACGACGACCGCGGCATCGTCTGGCCGGCGTCGATGGCGCCTTTCGAGGTGGTGCTGTGCCCCATCGGCTACGACCGCAATGCGGAGGTCAAGGCCACGGCGGAACGGCTGCACGACGAGTTGCGTGCCCAGGGCATCGACGTGGTGCTGGACGACCGCGGCGAGCGCCCCGGTGCGATGTTCGCCGACTGGGAACTGATCGGCGTGCCCGAGCGCATCGTGGTGTCCGAACGCGGCCTGAAGGCGGGCACGGTCGAACTGCAGGGCCGGCGCGAAGACAGCGCCATGGTGATGCCACTGATCGATGTGGCGGCAGCGGTGAGAAGCCGCCTGAAAGGCCACCTGGTGACATGACGCGGGAGCCTGGGCTGGGGGTGCAGCGTCGGGCGCTGCTGGCGGCACCGCTGTCATTGCCGCTGTCGCTGCCACTCTCGTTGTGGCCCTTCTCGCAGGCGCAAGCCGGCGGCCAGGTCGAGGAACCCCTGGCCGATGCCGTGCGCACGGCCTTGGCCGCCGCGGTTTCCGATGAAGCTCCGCCGCGCCCCAACTTCGACAACTTGGACACCCGGCTGGCCTACCTTCGCTGGTTGGGCAATGCCAGCGAAAAGCTCAAGAAGCGCAAGGCCGAGCACCACACCCGGGTCGAGTTCCTGGAGACGGCTTGGTACGAGAGCCGTCGCGCCGGACTCGAAACCGCGCTGGTGCTGGGTCTGATCCAGGTCGAGAGCGGCTTTCGCAAGTACGCGATCAGCAGTGTCGGCGCCCGTGGCTATATGCAGGTGATGCCGTTCTGGGCGCGCCTGATTGGCAGCGGCAACGACGCACAGCGTCTCTTTCATCTGCAGACCAACCTGCGCTTCGGATGCGTCATCCTGCGCCACTACCTGGACCGCGAACGCGGCGACCTGTTCATGGCGCTCGGCCGATACAACGGCAGCCGAGGCAGACCCGAGTACCCGAACCTGGTGTTCGGTGCGCGCCGTTTGTGGGACGTCAAGGCGGTGTAACCGTCCGCTGGCGTCAAAGCCCCTTCCAGGCCTTGGGCGCCGCTTCGGCCACCCCCAGCAGCGCCAACACGCGCTCCACACCTTCGGCCACCATCTCGTCGATGCTCGCCGGCCGATGATAGAAGGCCGGCAACGGCGGAAAGACGATGCCGCCCATCTCGGTCACGGCCACCATGTTGCGCAGATGGGCCAGATTGAACGGCGTTTCGCGCACCATCAGCACCAGTCGCCGGCGCTCCTTGAGCGTGACATCGGCGGCGCGGGTCAGCAAATTGTCGGACAGTCCGTGCGCGATCGCAGCCAGGCTTCGCATCGAGCAGGGCGCCACCACCATCGCTGCGGTTTCGAAGCTGCCACTGGCCAGGCAGGCGCCGATGTCGCCCGGCGCGTGCGCATGGTCAGCCAGAGCCTCCAGCGCGTTGCGGTCCAGTCCGACCTCGTGGTGCACGTTCAGCACGCCGGCGGGCGTGACAACCAGATGGGTCTGCAATTGCAGCTCGCGCGCTCGCTGCAGAAGCTTCACCCCATAGAGCGCGCCGGTGGCGCCGGTGATGCCGACGACCAAGCGGCGCTGCGCAGTCATCTCCTGTGCGTCGGCCAGCGCAAGGCGGCCGATGCCGATCAGGCCTTGACCAGCAACTGCTGCAACTCACCCGACTCGTACATCTCCATCATGATGTCCGAGCCGCCGACGAACTCCCCGTCCACATACAGCTGCGGGATGGTGGGCCACTGCGCATAGTCCTTGATGCCCTGGCGCACGCCATCGTCTTCGAGCACGTTGAAGGTCTTGATTTCGCCAGCGCCGCTGGCCTTCAGCAGCTGGATGGCGCGGCCCGAAAAGCCGCACATCGGGAATTGGGAGGTGCCCTTCATGAAAAGCACGACACGGTGGTTCTTGACGAGGTCGTCGATGCGCTGCTGAGCGTCGCTCATGGGGCAATTCCTGTGTGATGAAAGGCGATGGCCGAAGTATGGGGCCAAGCCCGCGCCGACCCCATCTTCCGGGTCTCCGGCGACGACTCAGAAAGCGTAGCGCACGCCGACCTGCAGCACCGGCGAGAACCGCAATTCGCGCACCGCCCCGTCCAGCGACTGGCTGCCGAACACGCCGCGGGCACGTCCGCTGCCATCGACTCGTTCGGCCACCACTCCAAGGTCGGCGGTGAGCGAGAAGCCGCTGTGCCAGATCGGGCCGCTGTAGCCCAGACCCAGATACGGCGACGCGGCGAGCCCGTCAGCCTCGCTGCGCCCGGTCGGTGCCGCCGTCGCGTCGAACAGCGAGCCGGCCTGCCCGCCGGGCGACAGCGCCAAGCCCGATCCACGGACGGCGCTGCCGGCCGACAACCCGGCTGAACTTAGACCTGGCGCGCCAAGTAGCAAGCCGCCACTGGCACGAAATCGGCCGCTGAGCCCCTGGGCGCC
>JBDSMV010000039.1:0-7724 GCA_039915715.1 Rubrivivax sp.
GACCGCGGTGCTGCAACGCTGGCCGCTGCACGACCTGACCGTCACCACTGCCACCGCCAACGCCCCGGCCTTGGCGCTCTATGCAAGGTTCGGCTTCAGGCCGCTGCGCATGGGTCGGATGGGCACAGCCGGACTGCCCGTGGTGCAACTGCTGCGCAGGGCCACCGCGCCAACGGTTGGTGGCGCCTCAGATCCAGCCTAGCGCGCCGACGACAGCGCCAACGCAGATCGGCCACAACGGCGACCCCCGGGTGCGCAGCATGAACAGCAGGGTGCTCGCCACCACCAGCCACGCAACGCCGTTGTGCCGCGTCGGCTCCAGCAGGATCCAGCCGGTCGACAGCAGCAGGCCGATCGTCAACGGGGCCAGCCCGGTGGTGACGGCCCGCAAGCCGATGGCTTCTCGGTTGCGGGCGCCATAGCGGGTCACGGCAAAGGTCAGCGTGCTCGATGGCAGCAGGGTGCCGACCATGGTCGCAAACGCCCCGGCCAGGCCGGCGACGTTGTAGCCGAGCACCGCAGCGACCAGCACGTTCGGCCCCGGCGCGGCTTGTGCCAGCGCCACCGAATTCGTGAACTGGCCATCGCTCAACCAGCCGGTTTGGTCGACCACATAGCGGTGCATGCCGGGCACCGTGGACATCGCGCCGCCGATGGCCAGCAGTGACAGCGCCGCGAAATGACCGAACAGCCCCAGCCAGTCGGCAACGCTGAACGACGCCGGCCCCCACAGCCACACGAATGAGTCAGGCGCCGCCGGCATCAGCTGGGGTGCACCGAATCGGCTGCATCAGGCCAGTTGCAGTCAACCCGTTGCATCAGGCAGAAACCCGGCGCCACGCCAACACCACCGCCACCGACCCCAACGCCAGCACCACCCACACCAGCGGCCAGCGCAGCACACCGACCGCCACCGCAGTCAGCACCGTCAACGTGGCGCAGACTCCGACGCCGAGTGGATTGCGGCGCAGCCCGCCGCCAAGCCGGATCGCGGTCGCAAGCACCAACCCGGCCGCCGCAGCGCCCATGCCGCGCAGCGCGCCGTTGACCGCGGGTTCATCGCGCCAGTGCGCCGCCAGCGCCGCCAGCAGCAGCACCACCACGGTCGGCGCCAGGGTGATGCCGGCCACCGCCGCGACCGCACCGCGGGTGCCGTAGAAGCGGTCGCCGATCATCAAAGCGAGGTTGACGACGTTGGGTCCTGGCAGCACCTGCCCCACCGACAGCATCTCCAAAAACTGCTCACCCGATACCCAGCGCAGGCGCTCCACCAATTCGCGCTGCGCCACCGGCAGCACGCCGCCGAAACCCTGCAGCGCCAGGCCCGAGAACGCATTGAACAGGTCGACCAGCGATGCCGGTGCCGAGAGCCCTGGCGCCAGCGGCTCGGCAGGCTGCATCAGCGCATGACCTTCAGCGCGTCCGGGTTGACGAGGTTGCTCGGCTTGTTGGCCATGAAGTCGACCACGTTCTGGAACGCGGCCTTGAAGTACATCTCGTAGCTGTCTTGCTCGACATAGCCGATGTGCGGTGTGCAGACCGCGTTTTCCAGCCGCAGCAGCGGGTGGCCCTGCAGGATCGGTTCGCTCTCGAACACATCGACCGCGGCCATGCCCGGTCGGCCGCGATTCAGTGCCGCCACCAACGCGTTGTTCTCCAGCAGTTCGGCGCGCGAGGTGTTGACCAGCAGCGCGGTCGGCTTCATGCGCGACAGCGCATCGAGCGTGACGATGCCGCGGGTGGTGTCCGACAGTCGCAAGTGCAGCGACAACACATCGCAGGTGGCGAAAAACTCCTCGCAGCTCGATGCCACATCGAAGCCGTCGTCGCGTGCCCGCCCGCGCGCAGCCTCGCTGCCCCAAACCTGCACCTTCATGCCGAAACAGTGGCCATAGCCGGCCACCAGCTTGCCGATCTTGCCGTAGCCCCAGATGCCCAGCGTCTTGCCCGACAGCACCATCCCGATGCCGAAATTCGGAAGCATCGACGCAGCCTTCAAACCGCTCTGCTGCCACGCGCCGTGCTTCAAGTTGCCGATGTACTGCGGCAACCGCCGCATGGCGGCCATCGTCAGCGCCCAAGTCAACTCGGCAGCTGCAACCGGCGAGCCACTGCCTTCGGCCACCGCGATGCCGAGCCGGGTACAGGTCTCGACATCGATGTGCGAGCCCAGCCGGCCGGTCTGCGAGATCAGCTTCAGTTTCGGAAGCTTCTCGAGCAGCGCCTTCGGGAAGTGGGTGCGCTCGCGGATCAACACCAGCACATCGGCGTCGCGCAGCCGCACCGACAGCTGCCCGATGCCCTTGACGGTGTTGGTGAAGACCTTGGCGTTGAGCGACTCCAGCATCGCAGCGCAAGGCAGCTTGCGCACCGCATCTTGGTAGTCGTCGAGGATGATGATGTTCATGGTGTCGCCCGGCCGGTCCCTCATTTTGCCTGCCCGACTGTGTTGCGCCGGCTCGCCAGGCCGCTGGTCATTGGCGGGCGCACCCGCCCTGCGCAGCTACGATCGCCGTCCCTTGTTCCCAATGGAGAAGCCCGATGAGTTCTTCTACCAGCCCGTCGACGGGCTTGTCGATGCACAACGCCAGTGTGCCGGTGTTCGTGCGCATGTTCGGCAACGCGCAGGCCTGGCTCGACAAGGCCCAGGCCCACGCCGACGCGCGAGGTTTCGATTCGGCCAACTACCTCGGTCTGCGGCTCGCGCCCGACATGCTGCCGCTGCTGCGGCAGGTGCAGATTGCCAGCGACGGGGCCAAGGGTTGCGTGGCGCGTCTGGCCGGCATGGACGTGCCCAAATGGGACGACAACGAGGCCAGTCTGGCCGACTTGCGGGCGCGCCTGCAGAAGACCATCGACCATGTTCAGTCGGTGCCGGCCGATCGCATCGATGGGTCCGAGGCGCGGGCCATCGTGCTGCCGCGGCCCAAAGGCGATGCCGTGCATTTCGAAGGCCAGGTCTACCTGCAGCAGTTCGTGTTGCCCAACCTGTACTTTCATCTCACGACCACCTACGCCCTGCTGCGTCAGGCCGGCGTCGAGATCGGCAAGCGCGACTTTCTCGGCAAAATTTGATGCCGACGTTCAGCGGCGCTTGACTGCCGGCTGCTTGGTCGGTGGCTTGTTCGGTGCTTTGATCGATCGCTTGCCGGATGATTTGGCCGGCTTCGTGGTGGCACTGGTGGCCTTGAGGCTGCGGTCCGATGTGGCTGCGGCGCGCCGCTTCGGCGCACTGCCGCTGCCGGCATCGCGATCGGGCAGCATCACCACCACGGTCTGGCCGGCGTTGAAACGGGCGCTGGTGGGCACCTGGTTCCATTGCGCCACCAGCGAGGTCGACACGCGGTAGCGGCGTGCCACCGCGGTCACGCTGTCGCCACGCTTGCCGGCCTTGAAGGCCACGCGTCGCAGCGGCCGCGCTTCCGGCGCCAGGGCCAGGTCGCCATGGTCGGCGATGTGTTCGGCCACGTCCGCGGTCACGCTCTCGTCGCGTGGCACCAGCAGCGTCGATCCGGCCTTGACCAGCATGCGCGGTGGGATGCGGTTGACCTGGCGCAGTTCGTCTTCGGACATGCCCGTCAGACGTGCCGCTTCAGCCACTTTGAGGGTGCGCGGTGCGACCCAGGCGGTCCAGGTCGCGAGTGCGCCCTGCCAGGCGGGCAGCAGGCGCAGGAAGCGGTTGGCGTTGTCGTAGGGCAGCAGCACCTGCGGCGTGCCGGCCGCCAGGATCACCGGCTTGTTCATCTGCGGGTTCAGTTGCTGGAACGATTCCAGCGGCAGGCCCGCCAGTTGCGCTGCAACTGCGACATCGATGTCGCGCTCGATCGGCACACTGAGGAAGAACGGGTGGTTCTCGAGCGGCGTCAGGTTCAGCACGAACAGCGCGGGCTGCAACACGATGTTCTTCACAGCCTGCAGCTTGGGCACGTATTCGCGGGTTTCCTGCGGCATCGACAGGCTCTGGTAGTCGACCGGTTTGCCGGCTTTGCGGTTGCGATCGACTGCGCGCTGGACGTTGCCCTGGCCCCAGTTGTAGGCTGCCAGGGTCAGCTGCCAGTCGCCGTCGAACAGCTTGTTGAGCTGCTGCAGGTAGTCCAGCGCCGCCTTGGTCGACGCCAGCACATCGCGGCGGTCGTCGCGGAACAGGTTCTGGTGCAGCTCGAAGTCCTTGCCGGTGGCGGGCATGAACTGCCACATGCCGGAGGCGCGCGCAGTCGAGACCGCTTGTGGGTTGAAGGCGCTTTCAATGAAGGGCAGCAGCGCCAGCTCGGTCGGCAGGCCACGGCGCTGCACCTCTTCGACGATGTGGAACAGGTAGCGCCCGCCGCGCTCGGTCATCCGCTGCACATAGTCGGGCCGGGTCGCGTACCACTGCTCCCATTTGCGCACCAGCTCGTCGTTCAGGTCGGGCATGCCGAAGCCGGTGCGCACGCGTGCCCACAAGTCGACGCGGCGGGCGTCCTGTTCGGGGTCGAGCCGGCTGCGCGGCAGCAGCGGTACCGTGGTGATGTCGACGATCGTTGCATGGGCGGCGCTTGGCGGCAGCGCCCTGGCGGCCGGCGCGGTGACCGTGATGTCGCCGCCATCTGCACCCGATGCCATCGGTGTCGGGTTGGCAGGGTCCGCGAGGCTTCCGGTGCCGAGATTGGCACAGCCGCCCACCATCGCCAGCGCCAGCGCGGCGCAGGCCGCAGTCGAGCGAATGGGCTGCGTTGCCCGAATCCACCGCATCGATCGAATCGACGAACCGACCGCCGCCAGGGTGAAGGGAAATGGCGCGGTCGGGTGGGTCGTCATCGGATTCGGGTCTTCCATGCACGCGGCGTCTTGCTGGTGGCCGCTGCGTCGTGTGGGATGAACGCTGGTGAACGCGATCGACAGTCGAAGCAAGTGCTTCGAAAGGTGTTCAGGGGCGTTACTAGAATGCCGACGAGGATGCCGGCGATGGACTGGCTCGGCGCTTCGATCGGATGGCCGAAGGCGGAAGAAGGCGGCAGATTGATCATGCGGGAAGAGTCGATTATAGAGTTGGGTGCCTGGCTCAGAACCGCGCCAGGCCGCTATCTGCTGGGGTGGGAGCAGGAGCGGCTTGACCAAGCTGTGGTCGATGCTTTCGGCTACCACGCGCTGCAGTTGGGACTGCCCGAACTGGAGGGCCTGCGTGCCAACCGCATGCCGCACCGCTGGGTCGCGAGCGACTCGATGCGGATGCCTGAAGCCGACGGCCCGATGCTGCCGCCGGACCACGGCATCGCAGGAACCCAGCCGCTCAAGCAAGTGCTGGCGATGCAGTGCGAGTTCGACGCATTGCCGTTTCCGAATGCCAGCATCGACCTGGTGGTGCTGCCGCACGCGCTGGAGTTGGCTCGCGACGCCCACCAGACGCTGCGCGAGGTCGAACGCGTGCTGGTGCCCGAAGGCCGGCTGTTGATCTCCGGGTTCAATCCGGCCAGCCTGTGGGGTCTGCGCCAGCGCGCCGGCCGCATGTGCCATGGCATGGGCCTCGGGCGCGGCAGCAGCCTGTACCTGCCGCGATCGGGCGAATTCATCGGCTACTGGCGGCTCCGCGACTGGCTGCGTTTGCTGGGTTTCGAGGTCGAAGCCGGGCGCTTCGGTTGCTGGCGGCCGCCGCTGCAAACCGAGGCCTGGCTCGAGCGCTTCGCGTGGATGGACCGCTTGGGCGACCGCTGGTGGCCGGTGCTGGGCAGCGTCTACTTCCTGTCGGCCGTCAAGCGCGTGCGGGGCGTGCGACTGGTGGGTCTGGTCAAAGCCGACAAGCGCCAGATCGCGCGCGCGCCCGCTGTGGTGGCGCAGCGCCAACGGAGCCGCACACGCGAGCACGACACCGTGCGCGATGAACACGCCGAGATGGAGACCTGATGCGAACGCGTTGCTTTCGATGACCACCGATGTCGTGATCTATGCCGACGGCGCCTGCCGCGGCAACCCAGGGCCCGGCGGCTGGGGCGCATGGTTGCGCAGCGGTCCGCACGAAAAGGAGTTGTTCGGAGGCGAGCCGCTGACCACCAACAACCGCATGGAGTTGACCGCGGTGATCGAGGCGCTGGCGGTGCTGCGCGAGCGCAATCGCGTCACCGTCTACACCGACAGCATCTATGTCAAGGACGGCATCACCAAGTGGATCCACGGCTGGAAAGCGCGTGGCTGGCTCACAGCCGACAAGAAGCCGGTCAAGAACATCGGGTTGTGGCAACGGCTGGACGCTCTGAACCAGAACCACACGGTGGAATGGAGATGGGTCAAGGGCCATGCCGGCGACCCCGGCAACGAACGCGCCGACCAACTGGCCAACCGGGGTGTGGATTCGGTCCTGCGCTGAGCACTTTCGAAGGCCTGTGCGTGCGGGCGGCCTGCAGCGACATCTGGCCCGCGCCGTTAAAGTCGCAGGTCCCCCCGACCTGCCTGCCGACCGGCGTCTTGCGCAAGGTCACGGTCGCGAAGGCAACCTTCGCGAAGGTAACGGGTCGATCGTGATGTTCCGGGCATGCACTTGAAGAAGATCCATACCGTGGTGGCCGTGGTCGGCATTGTCGGCGCCGCTGCGACGGCCTGGTGGTGGCAGCACCGGGCACCGGCGCCGGCAGGCGTGCAGGGCGTGTCTGCGCCGGCAGCCCCTGGCGCGCTTGCGGCCAGCGGCAGTGGCAGCGTGGGCGGCGGTGGCTTACCGGGCCGCGGCGGCCCGGCCACGGTCGAGGTCGCCAAGGCGCGCACCCTGAGCCTGACCGACGACGCCCAGGCCGTGGGTTCACTCAAATCGGTGCAGGGCGTGATGCTGCGTCCGGAGGTCAGTGGCCGGGTGTCGCGCATCGGTTTCACCGAAGGCCAAACTGTCAAGCGCGGTCAGGTGCTGGTGCAACTGGACGACACGCTGCAGCGCGCCCAACTGCAGCAGGCCGAAGCGCAGGCCAGCATCGCCCGCACCAACCTGCAACGCAGCCGCGATCTGCTGGGGCAGGGCTTCATCAGCCAGAGCGCGGTCGACCAAAACGCTTCGGGCCTGGAAGTGGCCGAAGCCCAGGTCGCGTTGGCTCAGGCGCAACTGGCACGGATGCGCGTGGTGGCGCCATTCGACGGCACGGCCGGGCTGCGGGCGGTGGATGTCGGCGCCTATGTCAAGGACGGTGCCGACCTCGTCAACCTCGAAGACCTGCGCGCGCTGACGGTTCGCTTCGCACTGCCCGAACGCACCATCGACCGCTTGCGCGCCGGGCAGGAGGTGGAGCTGACGGTCGACGCATTGCCCGGCCGCACCTTCAAGGGCAGGGTCCAGGCGATCGATTCGCAGGTCGACGCCAACGGGCGTGCGGTGCAGGTCAGTGCGCATGTCGACAACGCCGGTGCCGTGCTGCGGCCGGGCATGTTCGCGCGTGCCCGGGTGGTGTTCGCGCAGCGCAGCAACGCGGTGGTGGTGCCCGAAGAAGCGCTGTTGCCGCTGGGTGCGCGGCAGGTGCTGTTCAAGGTCGTGCCAGGGCCGGATGGCAAGCCGGTGTCGCAAAGACTGGATGCGAAGGTCGGGTTGCGCCTGCTCGGTCAGGTCGAGATCCTGGAGGGCCTGCAGGCCGGCGACACGGTCGTGACCGCCGGCCACACGCGTTTGCTGGCCGCGGATTCGGTGCCGGTGCGGCCGGTGGACGTGGCGCAGGCCGGCATCGCCAAGCAGAGCGGCCCTGCGGGGTCCGGCGCAGTGTCCGGCGCGGGTTTTG
>JBDSMV010000041.1:0-2506 GCA_039915715.1 Rubrivivax sp.
CGCGACCGCCAGCCCCGCTGACAGTTCCACCGCCATCCCCACCGCCATCCCCACCGTCACCGCCACCCCCACCGCCCGCCCCGCCGCTAGCGCCATCGCCGAGCGCCTGCTGGCCGCGCGCTACGCCGTGATCGTCTACGAAACCCGCAACCTCGGCGCGCATGGCGCGCTGGTGATCGAGATGCTGCAGCGCGTGGTCGCCATGCTCAACCGCAGCACGCGCGCTGCCGTGCTGGCACTCGGCGGCGGCGAGGGTGCTGCCACCGTCAATGCCGTCTTCACCTGGCTCTCGGGTTTGCCGCTGCGCTCGCGCGCGGGTCTGCACGGCATCGAGCATGAACCGCTGCTGTACGGCACCGAGCGCCTGCTGGCCGACGGTGCCGTCGACCTGCTGCTGTGGATCGCCAGCTACGGCACCGAAGCCGCCCCGCCCGCTGCTGCTGCGCGACTGCCGCGCATCGTGCTCGGTCATCCGACATGGGCGGCGGCCGATCTCGATGTCTACATTCCCGTCGCGACTCCGGGCATCGGCAACGACGGCCACCTGTTCCGCACCGACGGCGCGGTGTTGATGCCACTGCACGCGCTGCGCGAAGAAACCCTGCCGAGCGTCGCCGACGTTCTGCGCGCGATCACCGCCGCATTGCCCGTGGAGCGTGCGGCGTGAAGCAGCTTCGCATCCGCGGCGGGCGCATCGTCGACCCGGCCCACGACACCGATGCGGTCCGCGACCTGTTGATCGCCGACGGCGTGGTCGTCGCGAACCACAACGGCGATGCCGCCGACGACCTCGATGCCACGGGTTGCGTGGTGATGGCCGGCGGCATCGACCTGCACACCCACATCGGCGGTGGCAAGGTCAACCTGGCGCGGCTGCTGATGCCCGAGCTGCAACGCGCAGAGACGGCGCGGCCGACCAACCCGCTGGAGCTGGCGTCGTGCGGCGGCTGCGTGCCCGGCACGCTGGCCACCGGCTACCGCTACATCGAGATGGGCTACACGGCGGCCTTCGAGCCGGCGATGCTGGCCGCCGGCGCCCGCCATGCGCACATGGAGATGGGAGACATCCCGATCCTCGACCACGGCGCCTATGTGATGTTGGGCAACGACGAGTTGCTGCTGTCGATGCTGGCGCGCGGCGCGGCTTTCGAGCAGATCCGCGACTACACCGGCTGGACGATCAACGCCAGCAAGGCGATGGGCGTCAAGGTCGTCAATCCTGCCGGCATCTCGGCCTTCAAGTTCAACCAGCGCCAGCTCGATGTCGACGAAGCGCATGTGCATTGGCAGATCACGCCGCGGCAGGTGCTGCAGACCCTGGCGCGCGCGCTGCGCGAACTCGGCGTGCCGCACCCGCTGCATGTCCACGGCAGCAACCTGGGCGTGGCCGGCAACATCGAGTCGACATTGCAGACCATCGCCGCACTCGAAGGGCTGCCGGCCCACCTGACGCACATCCAGTTCCACGCCTACGGCAACGACGGGCCGAAAAAGTTCTCATCGGCAGCGCTGCAGCTGGCCGAGGCGGTCAACGCGAACCCGAACATCAGCATCGATGTCGGCCAGATCATGTTCGGCCAGACCGTGACCGCATCGGGCGACACGATGCGCCAGCATGCGCAGGCGGGCCTCGCCAGCCCGCGCAAGTTCATCGGCGCCGACTACGAATGCGAAGCCGGATGTGGCGTGCTGCCGTTTCGCTACCGTGAGCAGAGCTATGTCAACGCGCTGCAGTGGGCCATCGGCCTGGAGATCTTTCTGCTGGTCAAAGACCCTTGGCGCGTGGTCCTGACCACCGACCACCCGAACGGCGGCCCGTTCACCAGTTACCCGCACCTGATCCGCCTGCTGATGGACCGCAGCTTCCGCAACGAACAGCTGGCCAGACTGCACCCCGAGGTGGCGGCCAACGCAACGCTGAAGTCGATCACCCGCGAGCTGAGCCTGTCTGAAATCGCGGTCATGACGCGCGCCGCACCGGCGCGCTTGCTGGGTCTGACCGACCGCGGCCATCTCGGCGTGGGGGCCGCCGCCGACATCGCCATCTACCGCGACCATTCCGACCGCGAAGCGATGTTCACGACCCCCGAATTCGTCTACAAAGATGGCCTGCAGGTGGTGCAGGCCGGCCGCATCACATCGGTGCCGGTCGGCGGTACGCACTTCATCAGCCCCGATTACGACCACGGCATTCACGCCCTGCTGCGCAAGCACTTCGCCGAGCACGGGCAGGTCGCGTTCGACCAGGTACCGATCGCGCACGACGAGCTCTGCCGATGCTGCAACGGCGGGCGTCTGCTGCCGGCGGCCTGCTTTGAAGGCGAGGCCACCTGACGATGGTCGTCAACGGCGTCACCATCGACGACAGCTTCGCGGAAGCCTTTCCGATGAAGGCCACCCGGCTCCTGATCACCGCGCACGATCTGGTGTGGGCGCGCCATGCGGCCATCAGCGCCACCGGCTTCGCGACCTCGGTGATCGGCTGCGGCTGCGAAGCCGGCATCGA
>JBDSMV010000082.1:0-9434 GCA_039915715.1 Rubrivivax sp.
AGCTGAACAAGCCCGAGATCTTCATCGACGTCGACCGCGCCCGGGCCGCCGACATGGGGGTGTCGGTGGATGTCGTGGCGCGCACGGTAGAGACGATGCTGGGGGGACGCGTGGTGACGCGCTACAAACGCGACGCCGAGCAGTACGACGTGATCGTGCAGACCGCAGACACCGGTCGGGCCACCCCCGACGCCATCGCCAAGATTTTTGTCCGGGGGCGCAATGAAGTCATGGTGCCGCTGTCGTCGCTGATCAAGGTGCGGCAGGCGGTGAGCCCGCGCGAGCTCAACCACTTCAACCAGCGACGCTCGGTCACCATCACGGCCAACCTGGGGCCGGGGTACGCGCTTGGCGAGGCGCTGACCTTCATGGACGAGACCGCGGCGCGGGTGTTGCCGGTCGGCTATGCCACCGAGTTGAACGGCTTGAGCCGCGAGTTCCGGTCGTCATCGGGCGCGCTGGGGGTGGTGTTCGTGCTGGCGCTGTTGTTCATCTTCCTGGTGCTGGCGGCGCAGTTCGAAAGCTACATCGACCCCTTTGTGATCCTGCTGTCGGTGCCGCTGTCGATGGTGGGTGCGTTGGGCGCGCTGCACCTGTCGGGCGGCACTCTGAATGTGTTCTCGCAGATCGGGCTGATCACGCTGGTGGGGTTGATCACCAAGCACGGCATCCTGATCGTGGAGTTCTCGAATCAGTTGCGTCAGCAAGGCCGCGACCTGCACGACGCGGTGCTGGAAGCCGCGGCCCAGCGCCTGCGGCCGATCCTGATGACCACCGGGGCCATGGTGCTGGGTGCGCTGCCGCTGGCCTTGGCCACAGGGGCCGGGGCTGAGAGCCGTCAGCAGATCGGCTGGGTGATCGTCGGCGGCATGAGTCTCGGCACGCTGCTGACGATCTTCGTGGTGCCGACGGTCTATACGCTGTTCGCGCGTCGGCATGTGCCGGGCGAGATCACCACGCCGGGTCACGACGAGACCGCGCCGGCCCACGGCTGAGCCTGACGGTCGACATGCCGACCGCCCACGCATCGGCAACTGCGCAGGTCGTGCATGTCGCTTGCCTGTGCGCCGCCTGGTGCCGCTTGTGCGACGACTGGCGCGGGGTGCAGCAGCAGGTGGCAGCATCGTTCGCAGCCGAGGGCGCGCCGCTGCGCTGGCACTGGATCGACATCGAGGACGAAGCCGACCTGCTGGGCGAGGTCGATGTGGAAACTTTTCCGACCGTGGTGGTGCTCGGGGCCAATGGTGTGGTGCGCTTCGCCGGGCCGCTGCAGCCGCAGGCCGAGGTGCTGCGGCGGGTGCTGCGGTCGTGCATCGATCGTGCGGATGCGAATGCGGATGCTGATGCGGGTGCGGGTGCGGGTGCGGGTGCAAACGCGCCGGCGAAACCTGTGGACCCGGCGCTGCAGGCATTGGCCGCCAGATTGCCGAGCCGCGTCGGCCCCTAGGATGGCTGCGCTTTCCGTCAGCACCTCACCGCCCGGCAGCACCAGGGTCGGAACCTGACCCAGCGGGCTGGCGGCGGCCAGGTCGTCGCTTGCCGAATCCTCTTCCCAAGTCGAAGCCCGCTTGACCTGGTAGGGCAGGGCGGAGCGAAGCAAGGCCAGCTCGATGGCGGCCGAACCCGATCCGCGGTATCCGTACAGCGTGTGCATGGGCGGTGCTTTCGCCTTGGTGGTTGTCGCTCTGTTGCTGCCGTCCGGGAACTGGCAAACTGACCGCGATGAAATTGGATGCCAACGACCCAGTCAAGCGCCAGCGAGAACGCGAGCGCAAGCGCGAAGCACCCAAGGGCCGTGGGGTCGACCCGATGGCGTTGGACGCGGTGCGCGCACTGCTGGGCGACGAGCCGCGCACGCCCGATCTGCTGATCGAGCATCTGCACAAACTGCAGGACCACCATGGCCATCTGAGCGCGCGGCATCTGGCCGCCCTGGCGCGCGAAATGGCCCTGGCGCAAACCGAAGTCTACGAAGTGGCGACCTTCTATCACCACTTCGATGTGGTCAAGGAAGGCGAGGTGCCGCCGCCAATGCTGACGGTGCGGGTCTGCGATGGTTTGTCGTGCGAGATGGCGGGGGCACAGAAGCTGTTGCAGCAACTGCCGGCCCTGCTCGGACCCGGCGTGCGCGTGATCGCAGCACCCTGCATCGGACGTTGCGAACAGGCACCCGCGGCCGTGGTGGGTCAGCACCCGGTACCGCGCGCAAGCTGCGGTGCGGTCCAGGATGCCGTGACCGCCGGACACACGCACCACGATCCGGTCGATGACCCAGCCGGCTTCATCGGCCTGGGCGCGTACCGGCAGCAAGGCGGATACGGAGTGCTCCAGCGTTGCGTGGCGGGCGAGCTGGATGCCGAGCAGCTCATCGCCGCGATGGAGCATTCGGGTCTGCGCGGGTTGGGTGGCGCAGGCTTTGCGGTCGGACGCAAATGGCGCATCGTCAAGGGCGAACCCGGGCCGCGGCTGATGGCGGTCAATATCGACGAAGGCGAGCCCGGCACCTTCAAGGACCGGGTCTATCTGGAACGCGATCCGCACCGTTTTCTGGAAGGCCTGCTGATCGCCGCCTGGGCGGTCGGCATCGAGCGGGTGTTCATCTACCTGAGGGACGAGTACCACGGCTGCCGCCGCATGCTGCAAGCCGAACTGCAGCGCCTGCGTGCCGATCCGCCGTGGCCGGACATGCCCGAGTTGATCCTGCGGCGCGGTGCCGGCGCCTACATCTGCGGCGAGGAGTCCGCGATGATCGAGTCGATCGAGGGCCGGCGCGGCTTGCCGCGGCTGCGTCCGCCCTATGTGGCGCAGCTGGGGTTGTTCGGCAGGCCGACGCTGGTGCACAACCTCGAGACCCTGTTCTGGGTGCGCGACATCGTCGAGCGCGGCGCCGAATGGTTCGCCTCGCACGGACGCCACGGGCGTCAAGGCCTGCGGTCGTTCTCGGTCTCGGGCCGGGTGGCCGAACCCGGTGTCAAGCTGGCGCCGGCCGGCATCACCGCGCGAGAGTTGATCGACGAACACTGCGGCGGCATGCTGCCCGGTCAGACGCTTTACGGCTATCTGCCGGGCGGCGCATCGGGCGGCATCCTGCCGGCGAGCCTTGCGGACCTTCCGCTCGATTTCGACACCTTGCAGCCGCATGGGTGCTTCATCGGATCGGCAGCGGTGGTGGTGCTGTCGGACCACGACAGCGCCGTGCAGGCGGCGCGCAGCACCATGCGCTTCTTCCAGCACGAGTCATGCGGCCAGTGCACGCCGTGCCGCAACGGCACCGCGAAAGCGTCGGCGTTGATGGCTGAGCCGGTGTGGGATCTGCCGCTGCTGGCCGATCTCTCGGCCGTGATGCGCGACGCTTCGATCTGCGGCCTGGGCCAGGCCGCGCCGAATCCCGTCGACTGCGTGGTGCGCTTCTTTGCGCACGAACTGGAGTCCGCGCAATGAACGCACCGAACCGCAGCGAAGCCTCTGCGTTGCAAGCGCCAACGGTGTCGTTCTCGCTCGACGGCGTCGAGGTCGAGGC
Source organism: Rubrivivax sp. (assembly GCA_039915715.1). Taxonomy (GTDB): domain Bacteria; phylum Pseudomonadota; class Gammaproteobacteria; order Burkholderiales; family Burkholderiaceae_C; genus Rubrivivax. The sequence continues at coordinate 3,521 of JBDSMV010000082.1, forward strand.
CCGCAGCGACGAGTTGTTGATCGAGGTCGCCGACCGGCTGGGGGTCGCGATTCCGAGGTTGTGCTACCAACCCGGCATGGCGTCGGTGGGCAATTGCCGGGCTTGCATGGTCGAGATCGACGGCGAACGGGTGCTGGCGCCATCGTGCTGTCGCTACGCCAGTGATGGATTGAAGGTCAGCAGCGGCAGCGCCAGCGCACGCGCGTTGCGGTCGCAGAAGCTGGTGCTGGAGTTGCTGCTGTCGGACATGCCCGAGCAGACCCGCAGCCTCGACAACGAACTCGATGACTGGGCCCGTCGTCTGGATGTCGGCAAGCCGCGTTTCCCGGCGCGCGCGCCACCGGCGGCCGACCGCTCACATCCCGCCATCGCCGTCCACCTGGACGCCTGCATCCAGTGCACCCGCTGCCTGCGGGCTTGCCGCGACGAGCAGGTCAACGATGTCATCGGCCTGGCCTTTCGCGGCGAGCACGCGAAGATCGTCTTCGACATGGACGATGCGATGGGCGCGTCGACCTGCGTGGCCTGCGGTGAATGCGTGCAGGCTTGTCCCACGGGCGCCCTGACGAGCATCGTCAGAACCGCGGTGTCAGCGCCAGCGTGCGACGTGGCGCTCGAGCCTGTCTTAAAGGCGCCCGACCGGATCGTGCCGTCACTGTGTCCGTTCTGCGGCGTCGGTTGTCAAGTGGACATCCATGTCGATGCCGACCGCATCATCCGGGTGCAGGGCCGTGACGGGCCCGCCAACCACAGCCGGCTGTGCGTCAAGGGCCGCTACGGTTTCGACTATGCGCACCATCCGCATCGGCTGACGAAACCGCTGATCCGTCGCGCCGATGCAGCGCCGAAGCAGGGCGACTTCACACTCGACCCCGACCGCGTGCTGGAAGTGTTTCGTGAAGCCTCCTGGGACGAGGCACTGGATGCCGCAGCCGGCGGCCTGCGCCAGCTTCGAGACCGACATGGCGCCGGGTCGTTGGCCGGCTTCGGCTCGGCCAAGGGCAGTAACGAAGAGGCCTACCTGTTTCAGAAACTGGTGCGCACCGGCTTCGGCAGCAACAACGTCGACCATTGCACGCGGCTGTGCCATGCGTCGTCGGTGGTGGCGCTGCTGGAAGGCATCGGCTCCGGGGCGGTCAGCAATCCGGTGATGGATGTGCTGCAGGCCGAGGTGGTGCTGGTGATCGGCGCCAACCCGACCGTGAACCACCCGGTGGCCGCGACCTGGATCAAGAACGCCGTTCAACGCGGCACCAAACTCGTGGTGATGGACCCGCGCTGCTCGGACCTGTCGCGCCACGCGCACCGCATGCTGCAGTTCAAGCCCGACACCGACGTGGCGCTGCTGAACGCGCTGATGCATGTGATCGTGGCTGATGGGCTGGTCGATGAGGGCTTCATAGCCAGCCGCACGGTTGGCTACGACGCACTGCGCGACAACGTCGCCGCCTACACCCCCGAGGCGATGGCGCCCATCTGCGGCATCGACGCCGGCACGCTGCGCGAGGTGGCGCGGCTCTATGCCACATCGAGGGCGTCGATGATCCTGTGGGGCATGGGCATCAGCCAACATGTGCACGGCACCGACAACGCGCGCTGCCTGATCGCAATGGCGCTGATGACGGGCCAGATCGGCCGCCCCGGCACGGGCCTGCATCCGCTGCGGGGACAAAACAATGTGCAGGGCGCGTCCGATGCGGGCCTGATTCCGATGATGCTGCCCGACTATCAGCATGTGTCCGATGACGCCACCCGCGCCCGTTTCGAGCAGGCGTGGCAGTTGGCCCCCGGTAGTCTCGACGCCGAACCGGGTCTGACGGTGGTCGAGGTGATGCATGCCGCCAGGCGCGGCGACATCAAGGGCATGCTGGTGCAGGGCGAGAACCCGGCCATGTCCGACCCCGATGCCAACCATGCGCGGGCGGCACTGGCGAATCTGCAGCACCTGGTGGTGCAGGACATCTTCCTGACCGAAACCGCAGCGCTGGCCGATGTGGTGCTACCGGCGGGTGCCTTCTTCGAGAAGACCGGCAGCTTCACCAACACCGACCGGCTGGTGCAGATGGGCCGCCAGGCGATCGATCCGCCCGGCGATGCGCGGCAGGACCTGTGGATCACGCAGGAGCTTGCCAAGCGGCTTGGCTGCGGCTGGACCTACGGCCATGTCAGCGAGGTCTTCGACGAAATGCGCCGCACGATGCCCAGCATCGGGGGCATCACCTGGGAGCGGCTCGAGCAAGAACATGCCGTGACCTATCCCTGCATCGTCGAAGGCGATCCGGGCCAGCCCGTGGTGTTCACAGAGAGCTTTCCGCGCGAAGGCGGCAGGGGTCGCTTCGTGCCGGCTGACATCATCCCGGCGGCCGAGCGGCCCGACGCCGACTACCCGCTGGTGCTGATCACGGGCCGGCAGCTGGAGCACTGGCACACCGGCAGCATGACGCGGCGCGCCACCGTGCTGGATGCGCTGGAGCCCGATCCTGTGGCGTTGGTGCATCCGCTCGACCTGTCGCTGTGGGGCACGAATCCCGGCTCCGTGGTGACGATCGAATCGCGCCGCGGCAGCGTCACGCTCTATGCGCGGGCCGACGAAGCCACGCCGCGCGGCGCGGTGTTCGTGCCGTTCTGCTACTACGAAGCGGCGATCAACCGGCTCACCCACGCGGCGCTCGACCCGTTCGCGAAGATTCCGGAATTCAAGTACTGCGCGGTGCGGGTCAAGCTCGGTGGCGAGAAGCCACTGCAGGGCAGCTTCGGGGGCGGGCAGGCGTTGACCGTACGGGCGACGCAGGTGAGCGAAGCCGGCTGAACCGAATCCGTCCAGACCCTGGGCAAGGCGCTGCTGGGAATGTTGACAACTGCCGACCCAGGGTCTAAATTAAACAAATGGTTAAACCAGTTGTTCAACTTCTTTGCCGCGCTGATGTCGAGGTCGATGCCTGCCCGGATGACGGCACTGCGCCTGCAGAAGGCGATACCCGAACGCGCATCCTCAAGGCCGCGTTTCACGGGCTGGCTACGCGCGGCTATGCGGGGCTGAACGTCCGGGACATCGCCCGCGACGCCGGGGTCAACCATGCGCTGATCAACTACCACTTCGGCGGCAAGGACCGACTCGTGATCGCCGTGCTCGACGAGGCGAACCGCCAGTTGCTGCAGCGCCAGCGCGGGATGTACGCGGCGCCTGGCGGCTTTGCGGACAAGTGGGGGCAGGCACGGCGCTTCTATGAAAGCGATCTGGCCACTGGCTTTGTTCGCGTGCAGGCAGAACTGTGGGCGGCGAGCCTGTCGAACCCGGCGCTGCGCGAGCAGTTCCTGCCGCGCGTGCAGGCCTGGAAGCAAGTGGTGGGCGAGGCGGTGCAGCAGGCCCTGGCCGCGCACCGGCCGACGCTGCCACCGGCCTTCAGCGCCGAGGCGATCGGCTGCTTGATTTCGGAGTTCTGGCTTGGGATGGAGTTCTCCCGACTGATCGGCGCCGAGGCCGAACGCGTGCGCCACGAGAAAGCGCTCGACGCCGTGGAGGCGTTGCTGTTGGCGATGGAGTCCGGAGCCGGAGTTCAGACGGCAGCGCCGGCCGCGGCGGGCAACGTTCGCGCCGCCGCTCTGGCGCGCCCGCGTCGTCTACCGGCTTCGCGTTTGCCGCGATCCGGTAAGGAAAAGGCGACATGACCGTGTCCCTGCTGCCGGACAGCTTCGACCGCGTCGTCGGTCCGCTTCCGACACCCGGCCGCTTGGCGGATGCGAACACTGCACCGTTCGAGACGTTGGCGCCGGCGCATGAGGGTTTCGTCGACCGCGACGGCGTCAGGATCTGGTACGCGGTCTGGGGCACCGAAGGCCCGTGGCTGGCTTTTGCGCCACCGTTTCAGATCGTGCATGCAGCGCTGTTGAAGGCGGTGGTGCCGTACCTGTCGCAACACGGTCGGATCATCACGATGGACGCCCGCGGCAACGGTCGCTCCGACCGGCCGCAGGGCCAGCAGCACTACCACTTCGACCTCTATGTCGGCGACTTCACCGCGGTGCTCGACGCCGCCGGTGTTGACCGCGTCGCGCTGGTCGGCATCTCGGCCGCCGCGATGACGGTGCTGCGTGTGGCCGCCGAACAGCCGCAGCGCGTGACGCATGTGATCACCGCGGGCGGCTTCGCCCATTCGTTGATCGAGAACCCGAACGTCGCCGCGTCGATTGAGCGCGAGGCGCGGCAGGTCGCCGACGACTGGCCGGGCTACATCGACGGCTTCATGCAGCGCATCTTCAGCGAGCCGCGTTCGACCAAGGCGTTTGAGGACGGCGTTCGCTACGCCTGGGCGACGACCCCCGAGGTGCTGGCCTGGTGCCAGAAGGGCTGGCGCGGCCATGACGTGCGCGAGCAGGCCCGCCGCGTGACCTGCCCGACGCTGGTGATCCACGGCAACCGCGATGGCCGCGTGCTGCACGAGCGCGGGCTCGAGATCCACCGCCTGGTATCGGGCGCCCGGCTGCTGACGATCGACGGCGGCGGCCATGTCACCGCGGCGCGGGACCCGGTGGTGTTCAACCACGCGCTGCGCGAGTTCGTGTTCGGTCCGGCACCGCAACGCAGCTGGACCCGCGCGATGGCCCGCCCGCGCCGCGCGCTCTTCGTCTGCAGTCCGATCGGCCTCGGACACGCCCAGCGCGACCTGGCGATCGCGCGCGAACTGCGCCGGCTGCTGCCTGACCTGCAGGTCGACTGGTTCACCACCGATCCGGCTGCGCGCTACCTGGTGCGCGAGGGCGAATGCGTACACCCGGCGTGCGCGAAGCTGGCCAACGAGAGCCGGCACTTCGAAGGACTGGCCGGAGAGCACGATTTGTCTGCCTTCTTCGCTCTGCGCACGATGGACGAGGTGATGGCACGCAACATGATGGTGTTCCTCGATGTCGTCGAGGCCGAGCACTACGACCTCGTGATCGGCGACGAGGCCTGGGACGTCGACTACCACTACCACGAGAATCCCGAACTCAAACGGCAGCCTTTCGTCTTCCTGACCGATTTCGTCGGTTGCCTGCCCATGCAGGAAGGCAACGAGCGCGAGGCCTATTTGTGCGCCGACCGCAACGCCGACGACATCGAGCATGTCGCGCGCTACCCCTACATCCGCGACGCAGCGATCTTCGTCGGTAATTCCGCAGACGTGCCTGAAGACCCATTCGGCCCCGGACTGCCCGGCATCCGTGACTGGACCGACCGCAACTTCTGCTACTGCGGCTACTGCCTGCCCTTCGACCCCGCGGCATTCGCCGACACCGAGGCACTGCGCGAACGGCTCGGCTACCGGGGCGACGAGCAGGTGGCGATCGCGTCGGTCGGCGGCACCGCGGTCGGCGGACCACTGCTGCAGCGCATCGCCGCGGCCTTTCCGCGGATGAAGCGGCAGCTGCCGGAACTGCGTTTGGTGCTGGTGACCGGCCCGCGGCTGCAGGTCGAGCTACCGGTGCATGACGGTCTGGAGGTTCGGCCCTACGTTCACAACCTGTTCGAGCATCTGGCCTGCTGTGACCTGGCGCTGGTGCAGGGCGGCCTGTCGACCTGCATGGAACTGGTGGCGACACGGCGGCCGTTCATCAGCTTTCCGCTGCAAAACCACTTCGAGCAATGCGTGCATGTGCGGAGGCGTCTCTTCAACTACGAGGCTGATCGATCGATGGACTATCGCGACGCCACGCCCGAGGCGCTGGCCGACCGCGCGCTGGCCGAGATGCACCGGCCGGTGCGGTATCGGCCCGTGGAGACCGACGGCGCCGCGCGCGCTGCACGCCGCATCGCCGAGGTGCTGGAAAACCGGCGGAGGGTGCCATGACCGCCGCCCCCTGCTGACGGTCTCGGCGCCCCGACCACCGGGCGCCGCGACCCCCGTCGCTGGTTGCGGCCGGAATCCCGCGAGCCGTC
>JBDSMV010000120.1:0-25086 GCA_039915715.1 Rubrivivax sp.
ACCTGTACGTCGCTCATCACAACATCGATCCCAAGCCGTTCATCTGGACCGCGCGCGCATCGGACATCCTGGCCAAAGTTACCCGCGCCAAGACTGCACTTGCCGCCACTGTCGGATAAGTACAGAAAAGAGCGGCGCACTGCACTAGCCGACGGCGGCGAACGGCTGGTTACGCGAAGTTCGGCGCTCTACTTACGCAACTACCACAGTGGATGGCTAGCGACGAATGGCTGCGCAGCAGCTCTTCTCCGGAACGCGCTGAACAGAAGCCGAGGGCTGCGCCGATGTGCGCCGATGGCCGACTGCCAATGCAGCCGCGGGCCAGCCTGACGGGTACCCCGATATGCTCGGAATTTAACCGCGGATTTGTCGGGAGTTGCTTGAGCGCAGTGTCGCCCGAACTAACGCGGTCAACTTACCTGACCCGCACGCCGCTGCCAAGCCAGCGCGAACAAGGCTGCAACGGCGAGCCAAAGCGTCGCCGGTACCGGCACCGAGCCGCCACCCCCGATGCCGCCGATTGCGATGCGGTCGAAAAAGACATTCGGGTCCAACCGGTCGCCACCACCCGCCAACGGAAGCCGGTTGTCACCCCACGACACGTAGAAGAAGTTGTCGTCGGAGTCTGCGTTGTCGTAGTCACCCATGAAGCCGAGGGTGACGATCGCGTCACGCCCGAACTCGGGCAAGAAGGGCTGGTCGCTGATGGCGAAATCGGCGCCGCAGGTCAGCACGGTAGCGCTGACGGCACATTGACGGCCGTAGTACTCGATCAGGTTGTTGGCGCTGTCGTTGCGGCGGTCATACCAGAAAATGCCAACGTGTTTGCCGTCGGGAGTGACAGTGATCGTCGGCTGCCATTGATCGTTGCTGCCGGCGTCGCTATTGACACGCTGCGCCGCGCTCCAGGTCAGACCGCCGTCGCCGGACGTGCGCAACAGGATGTCGGCCTTGTCGGCGCCCAGCCCCTTGTTCGCGTAGACCATGTAGAGCTGACCGGTAACCGGGTTGGCGACGATTTGCGGGTGAGCGTTCGAGCGGAAGTTCGTCGCCGACCCGAGGCCGTTACGCACGCCGACCAGACCCAGGTCACCGGTAGCCGGCACCGCGAGCGTTGCGGCAATGGCGGGCGCAGCGAAGGTTACGCCGTTGTCTGTGCTCGATCGCACCCGGATCACCGGCGGCCCGACCGTTGTGTCGAGATAAGCCACGGTCACGCGATGGTCCGGGCCGACGGTGATGCTCGGGCCCCGACCTGCATTGCCGCTGCTCGACAACAGGATCGAAGGTCCGAAAGTCAGACCGCCATCGGTCGACCGCGATAGCCGCAGTCCGCCGCCGCCATCACCGAAGTCTTCGGTAACGACGTATAGGGTGCCATTGCCCTGTCCAGCGGCATTGTCGACCGCGATGGCGTTGTAATTGGCAGCCGTGGCCCCGGGGACCGCAATGGTTGGCGGGGAGAACGTGATCCCGCCGTCGAGAGACCGGAGGACTTGGACTTGACCGCTACTGAAGCCCAGGGAGGTCGAGTACACCGTACCGGTGGCATCGTGGCGTGCAAGATGGGCATAGCCAGCGTCGCCAGCCGCATTCGTCGGAAGGCCGCCCATGTCGGTAAATGTCAGCCCGCCATCGGTCGACCGAGCGTAGCCGGTGAACTGGTTGTTTGACGCCGCGTAGGAGCCGGAGTCGTTGAAGGCCACGATTACGGTCGAGCCGAACACCAGCGTGGACGAACCGGACTGCGTGTACTGGGAGATGCCAGTGGCACCAATGTTGTTGTTCACGACAACATCGGCCCACGCCGGCAGAGTCACCATCGACACGGCCCAGAGGGCTAACATTTTGCGCATTGGAGGCTCCTAACGCGTAAGACTGCGAGTCATGCAATTTGCATGCCTGAAGGCCGAGTTTTCCTGGAGGGCCTGCAAGCTGTTGATCTGACAGCGAATTAACGTTTGACCAGACCTATCCCGCTACCGCGCTCCTTTGAGCCTGTAAAGCGAATCGACAATTCAACCTTGTTCTTCCCCTGCGCGCGGGCGCCCGCCTGGATAAAGGCCAGGCGCCAAGCCGTCGAAGCCGATGCACAGCTAGTGTGTCGCGCTCGAAGTCCTTGAACTTATCTGCGCGCCCCAATGTCAGCTTGACCGTGCGCCAGCCTCACGCTGCCGGCCACAAGCCGTCCTTGGAGCCAAAGGATGGGCTTCGCGATAGCTGCCACTCGAAAGGATTGCCGCTCTGAACTCCGTTCAGCGGAACACCCCCCGCGCGGTCATGAACCGCGAGTACCAGCTGAAGAAGACCAGCAGGCCGGCAATGACGGCGCTCGTGATCGCCATCAGCTGACCCATGACGGCGCCGCCGCTCGTGAGGACGTAGGTGTAAAGGAGGCTGACGAGAAAAGCCGCTAATGACAATAGAAAGACGGGCAACGCCAGCTTCTTGCGCAGTAACAAAAGGATCGACGCAAGAAAGGCCCCAAAGACGCCGACGGCCCATACGACCGTCATCCAAGTCGGCATCTCCTGATAGTGGGCGATCTGAGCCGGCGTCATACCTGCACTAGCCTGGTACGCGGCGCCCTGCACGATGCTCATCACGAAGTCGAACACCCCAACGGCGTTGAACAGCAGTGCGAACACGCCGATCAGCCAAACGTGCCAGGGCGCTTTCGCGGGCGTGACTGTCATCGCGGTCTCCAAGTGTTGACAAGACCAGCTTAAAGTTATCACAGACAACAAGGGGCCAACTCGCGGCGAGGTGGGGAGTCTGAGCGGGCCAAGTTTCCCCGCTCGCATTGCGCCAATTTCGTTGCTTCATACCGGCCGTTGATCGCTGGCCGGATTGGGGTCATACAGCGCCGGCAAGGACTTGGCGCAGCAGTCGTTCGCCCGGCATCGACGCGCAAGGCCGCTTCCTGCCAATGCAGAGGAGAGGGGAGTGCTGGCCACTTTCCGTGGTTGACGAGCGGCAGGATTCGGGCAGCCAGTTTCGGAGGCTGGTCGGATCGATCTCTCTTCATGCAGGACGCACCACACTGGATGCCAACGCCGGGCGCACGGCTGACACCAATGGAGCGATGGCTGGCTCGGGGAACGGCGCAACGCTGCTGACGTTGATCTCGCACAGGACGTATCGCTCGGAGCCCGTGGCATCGCGATGCCCAAGCAGAAAGTCGGCGTCCCACAGCAGCGGCAGCGCATCGGGCATCACCCCCACCCTCTCGCACAGCAGATCGACCCAGCTGTCTTCGATGCGCCGCCGCAATTCCTGAAAACGAAGATCGTCCGCGTCGCTGTACAGCCGCGGCCCCGGCGTCGGTGCAAAACCGCCATCAACGGCCGGATACAGCGCGTTCACGGCCTGGCGCCCGAAACCTGCCATGCGGTCACGCACCAGGTAGGCGCGCGTCATGCCCTCAACCAGTCTCGGCTGCCACGCCTGATCGACCATGTGGCCCCCCTGCTCGAAGTACGGGGCGAGCCGCTGCACAACACCCGCCCAGTCGACCATCTCTTCCACCGAGCCGCGCTGCGCGTGCCTCAGCGCGAAGGTCCCCGCGCTGCGCTGCTCGATCCGCCAGACGCCGATTCCGCTGTGCCCGCGATGCTGCTTCAGCACGCGTGCTCCAACTGCCAGCCGACCCTGCACTTCGTTCAGCAACTGCTCAAGACTCCGACGCGGTGCACGCCGCTGCCGAAGGGTAGATCGCAGACGTACAGCAGCACATCCTTGGTCCCCATTCGCAAGATCGTGTCGGGGTGCGTGGGGTTGTGCCAGACCAGCACCCCCTGTACATGCTGAAGCTGCGACAGTACCTCGTCGGCGAAGTCATCGTTGTAGACGGCCGGCTCAGCGGCGACACCGGCAGCAGCAAAGGCATCGAACAAGCTTGCGAAGCGGCTCTCGGCAGGACTTGAACGGTCGCAGGCTGCGCGATCTCCGGGGTACAGGATGGCCAGTCGGGGTGGGCTGCTGAAGCTCATCGTTTCCTCCTCCGCCCTATCGGCGCATCGATCCGCCCACAGGTGCGGTGACTGCGGGTGACTGCTTCAGTGCGGGTAACCATGATGCGCCATGGCCAGCAGCCGCGGCAGGTCGCCGCGCTGCAGGCGCACCTCGCGCTCAACGGGCCGACGCGACAACAACCCGACGGCAGCGGCCTCGGCGTACAGCAATGCAGCCTTTATGAGCATCGCCGCAAAAGCCTCGCTCGACGCGGTTAAGAACGTGGAGGGCGGGGACACCGCAGTCGCGCGGCACGCGGCCAGTTGGTCGCTGGCCCACTCGACAGATGATCTGAACTTCTACCCGCTCACAATCGAGCCGCTTCATCCGTGGCTTGTGGCGAAGATCACCCCCGGCGCGCAACTTGTCGAGCTTGCACGCCAGCGCGCGACGCGTGCCGACAGCGTTGACGAGTCTGAGCACCACCATGCCATCAGCGCCGATGGCCGCCTGCTCGCATCGGCTGCTGGCACAGAGGCGCGGCTGTGGCCGCTTCGCGTGGTGGGACTGTTGGCCGAAGCCTGTGAGCGGTTACCGCGCAACCTCAGCTGCGCCGAGTGGCGCGAGGCGCGTGGTGACGCAGCGTATGTGAAGGCCTGCGCGCGGCTGCCCGATCCGCCCGACATGGCGGAGTGCAAGCCGGGCGCGAAGCCGTGATCCGTCGGCGAGCAATAGCTCCGGCTGGCGCATCAAAGCAAACTCTCCCACCGACGCGGCGTGCACGGCGATCGCGCGGTAGAAGTCGGCCGACTGGGCTTCCATCAAGTTGAGGGCCAACAACGATGCGCTTCTGCAACATCGACGTACATGCCGCAGGTGAGTCATCCTGGAGCTGTCGCCAGAGGTCAGCTTCCTGGCTACGTGGTCTGGGGTCAGCACCCAGAAGCGGTTAATCAGCGTGGCGCTGCAGGCGCCGCCGCCGATGGTGATGAGCCCGAGTTCCCGCTGCCGCGCAACCGGCACCAGGACGCCGCGACGGATCGCTTGTTTGACGGTGCAGATGCGGCCTTCCGGCGTGTTGATGCAGGGGCTGTTCGGGGCCTGCGCCGACGCCGTACATAGCCCGGCCCAGACCAGACCAGAGAAACCCGAACCATCGGTAGGCATTGCGCTTCATATCGCTTTCTGCTTTGGAGGTACGGGCAGCAGCTTCGCAAACCATCGGGTGACTCGCGACCCTGTCGGGTCGGCGTTGCGGGCCATCCGGCCGTGATCTTAGGCAACCAAGGGCCTGCGAAGGCAGCGCCAATTAGCCCGCGTTGCCAACGGCCAACCGTAGAGTCCGCCGGCCGCTACTTCTTCCTCTCCTCTGCGGTCAGGTCGAAGGTCGGTGGCACCAGAAGCTCACCTTCCTCAAAATAGTATTGCGCGCCGGCAGTCACCTCGACGCTCGAAGCCGCCTCAGGCGCGACCTTGACAAGACTGGCCTTGACGCGCTGCTTCTCCCTCACGCGCTGTCCGGCGACGTTCTTGCGATCAGGGATGACCAGGCGCAGGGGAGCGACAAGATCCTTTGGGTCGAGTTGCCGGCCCGTCAGCTTGACCGCGAGCATCTGATCGAAATCGGGCGGCCCGAAGATGGCGTGCGTCATGAAGAGCTCGTCGCCTTTGCCGAACAGGGTGTATTCGAGCGTTGTCGGCTTCTGCGCCCGCGGGTCGAATTCGCGCGCATGCACCACGCGCGAGATGTGGACCGAGACGTTCTCGAGTCCGGGAACCGGCTTGCCGCCCTGCTCGAGGTGGCCGCGAAACACCTTGGCCTTGAATGAAGCCGTCGGCGGCTTGCTCGTCGGCGAAAACAGGCGAGTCAGCACGAAGAGCTCGGGTTCGAGCGTGTAGATGCGGGTCGCAGGATGCGCCTGCCGGTCCTTGCGATAGAGCTCGCCCGCGTCCTTGCCGTTCACCGCGAACGTTGCTTCGAGAATCACCTGGAAGCGGTGCGGCGAGCGAAAACCGGTCTTCGCCTCGTTGAGGCTGTCGAACATCGGCAGGTGGGAAAGATAGATTGTCTTCTCCCCGACCACCAGCATGTTGTGCCGGTTCGGAGGATCCTCGTTGGCTTGTGCGGCGGCGCTGCCGCTGCGGCCGGCGATGCACAACGCAAGTGCCCCGCATCCGGCATCCACGACGAATCGCCGACGACCAAGCACCATTCGATGAGAAGCGTTCATGAGGTCGGCTTTTTCGAGGCGGCGGCATGCCGGGAGTGGCCCGGTCGAGCCCGATCAGGTTGACAATCGGCAGTGCCGGCAAGAACCTGACTGATGGCAAAGCTGAGGACACCAAGAGGAACACCTCCAGCGTACTCTGGTTTGTTGGTGCTCTGGTCGCGTTTCTGCAGCGTGAACGTGAATCGCCCCGGGTTTGGTAGACACATCCGAGCCTCAAACCTGAGGCCCAATCGGAGGTGCCATGACGAAGCAACCATTTCCCGAAGAATTCAAGATCGAAGCGGTCAAGCAGATCACCGAACGAGGTCACAAGGTGGCCGAGGTGTCAGCTCGGTGCAATTTTTCTGATGGTCCGACCTAATCCCAATGCCTCGGTCGGCAGAATTGCCAATGTCGAGACCGAGTCGTGCGCCGCTTCAGCGGAGAAGCAAACGGCAACTCCCGGGTGCCTCGGCGAACTGGCGGTCCCGGCCAGAAGCGGGTGCTGGCGAGGGGCAGCTTTGTGCCTTCTCAGTACAGCACCCCGTCGAAGCGCGTGCGGACGCTGGGCGCCCGCGCCTTCCGGTTACTGAATCAGCGCATAGAGCATCGCATTGGCGATCACCGCCCCGCCGGCGGAGATCTGCAGCACCGCCTGTCGGTTGCCCGCCGCAATGCCTCGCTGGGCCGACATCGACACGAGCAACGTACCGGTGGCGCCGGATGCCAGCGTGAGCGTCTGCGCCGGCAAAGCAAAGGCCACACCGGCGCCGCTGGGCTCCACCACGGTGAACGAGTAAGTCTGGGCGCTATGCGACAGGTTGCTCACCGTGACGCTGCGGGTCAGCGACTGCCCGCTGCCGGAGGGCACCGCACCGAACGAAACACTGACCGGGTCGAGTCCGACCTTGGCGCCCACCGCCGCCTGCAGGTTCTCGCGTCCGGTACCGACCTTGTTGGCATCAACCACAAAGCCACCACCGGCAAGGGGCTTGATCACGTGTCGATCTGCGGTGTTGACGATCGCCGAGCGCACCCGGGCGGCGCTCCAGTCGGGATAGGCTGCGCGCAGGACAGCCGCGCTGCCAGCAAGATGCGGCGTCGCCATCGACGTGCCGTTGAAGAACGCGAAGCAAGGGGCGCCGCCGCAGTACGCGCGCGGGATCGACGAAACCACGTTCACGCCGGGCGCCATCACGTCGGGCTTGACGCGGAAATCGACATCGGTGGGACCTTCACTTGTGAAGCCGGCTATGACATCGTTGGCCGAGGCGTCGGCTGCGTAGGTCCCCACCGACGGCAGCGTCGTCGTGGCGCCGTCGGCCGCCTTCAGTGCTGCCCCGTAGGCGACCGGGTCCACCATGAAGCCGGGAATCGTCGGCTGCGGCAGGGCGTCGCCGTTCTGACCCATGACGAAGGCGCCGGGCTCACGATTGAGCACCACGGCCCCGACCCCGCCAGCAGACTGCACGTTGCGCAGCTTCACGCTGAAGTCGCAGGTGCCCCGAGTGATCAACGCGATTGCGCCATTCAGCGAGCCGGCCGTGAAGGGTGCGCACGCCTGGGACAGTCCGTTGAACGGGCTGGCCGCATCGAGCAGAACGCGCAACGGCGCAGTCACAGGGCCGGCGCCAAAGTCGCCCTTGACGCCAGGAATGCTCGCGGCACCGACCGTCAGCAGATGAACGATCGAGTGCCCGACGGAACTGGCACCGGCCGTGAGTGCCCGCGCCGCAGAACCCGGAGACTCCACGGTGCGCGCGCCGGGCCCGCTGTTGCCCGCGGCTACCGCCACCACCATGTTGGCGAGGTCCAGGTTGTCAACGGCGATCGTCAACAGATCGCGCCTGCCGCGCGCGCCGCCGCCCAGGCTCATGTTGGCGACGTCGAAGCCATCTTCATAGGCCGCTTCTAGCGCGTTGACGATGTCCTCCGAGCGGGCGTTCCCGACGTCGGCCGGAAAGACGTTGTAGTTCCCGAGAAGGGCGCGAGGGGCGACTCCACTCATCCTGTAAGGCAGTGTCACGTCATCGACGACGGTCGGTGTCTCGAAGTTGCACGCCACCGTTCCTGCCACATGGGTGCCGTGCGAGTCGATCGCTTCGGGCGTGTAGCGCCGCGACGGAATCTTGTTGTTGAAGACCTTGGCGACGATCACCTTGTTGTTGGTGAGCTGTGGCGGACCCAGCTTTGCGACAACGGGGTAGCCGGCATCGCTGAAGCAGGGGTGACCGTTGTCGATGCCCGAGTCCACGATGGCGACCCTGACGCCGGCACCGGCGCCTGCCGCACCCCCTGCCCCCCATGCCTGAACCGCTTTGATGATCGCCAGGTCCGGATCGGCAGCCGTCGGGTAGTAAAGGCCTTGGTATTCAGCCGAGCGCACCATCGGCGCAGCCGACACCTGGGCCAGTGACGCACCACCCAGCTTCACCGCGACAGCGTTGAGCGCGATGTCGAATTCGCCGGTCACGCTAGCGTTGGGCAGGTTCACACGCAGCCAAGCCTTGAAGTTGTTGCGCAACGCCGTTAGTTGCGCCCGGTACGACTTGACCGAGCTGAGATCGAAGTCGATTTTCTTGCCGCGCGGCGGCTTGGTCTTGACGTAGGTCGAAAGCGGCTCGCCCTCAAGCTGCACAAGCGCATGGCCAGTGTCCTGAGCCGGCTGCTGCACGGTGGCATCAGTGCCGGTCGTTCGCGGAGTTGCGCCAGCGGGAAGCGCGCAGGTCAGCGCGGCAGCGGCTGCCAAAGCCAGTAGCGTCGGTTTGCAGAAAGAGGGATTCATCTTGGAACCTGGATAAGTTGACAGTGGGTCCAGGGTAAGGACTACCGCCCAGATTGTCGAGATCGGCAAACACCGAGCTGTCGTGTGCCAGCCGGCGCATCTGGCACAACGAGATGCGTAACGACGAACCGATGGACCGGTTGGAGCACCGGGGCGATGGCGCGTCCTGGCGCCGGTCGCCCAGGTGGCCGCCGATGGGTCGAGATGTCGAGCCCGTCGACTGAGACCGCCCGTGCAGTCCGTGTCGGATCGGATGGCACCGGTCGGCGATGACGACGGAACATTGGAGCCGGCCAGCAACAGTCCTCATGCCCGGCGGCCCTCCAATTTTGCATTTTCCCAGCAGCGACTCAGCAATCCTCGCGCCTATCTGTCCATCGAAAGCGCCCGCGAGAGGTGCCCATACACGGTCGACACACGACGCAGATGCCGTGATTCGCGGTGGGTCAGCAGCCAAAGCTCCGTTTGGCACTCGTCGAGCACTTCGGTTAATGGCACAAGGTTCGGACCGACCGACCCGGCCCCGCCCAGCGGCGGTCGCCCGTTGCTGAAGCGCATCAAGTAGCGCGCGGGCAGCGGCTGCGCATCGGCGCGGGCAGCGGCTGCGACGGCAGCTTCGCAGCCCCACGGACAGGGGATGGCGGCCCGCCGCTACCTGTAGATACTTGGAAGCCTGAGGGTGTCGTACCCATATCAGATCAACACAGGATGGAACTCGCGCCATGATTTCGAATTTGCCGATGCTCAAGCCGCTTGCCGCAGCGGCCTTTCTTGCCATGGCGGGTGCTTCGCATGCTGCTATCACCGTGTACACCTCACAGGCCACGTTTCTGGCCGCGGTGACTTCCCCCGGCGTCGACACCTACACGGGATTTTCGATCACCGGCGGGACACCCAGCCCGATCGTGCGCACTGCCGGCGCTTACGGCTACATCGCCTCGGCGTCGACGAGTACTTTCTTCGGTGCCGGGACAACTGCGAACCCGTGGCTGTCGACAAACGTGGCCACCGACTCGATCTCTTTCGCCTCTTTCACCGGCAGCGTGTCGGCCGCTGGCGGCAACTTCTTCGGTTCGGACGTCAACGGCGCTTTCGCTGCGGGCAGCGTCGCGCTGACGGCCACCGATTCGCTCGGCGCCACCTCGACGCAGACCATCACCGGCGCCACGACTTCGAGTTTCCTGGGCTTTGTGTCCACTGGCGCGATGACCTCATTGGTCTTGTCGGCGATCCAGCCCGGCTCGCCCCTTTGGCCCACAGTGGACAACCTCACGCTGGCGATCGCCGGCCCAGTTCCGGAAGTCGAGACCTATGCCATGATGTTGGCCGGCCTGGGCGCGATGGGTTTCATGATCCGGCGTCGTAAGCGCTGAGCGCGACGAACCCGAACTTCCTGTGGCACGTGCCGCATACAGGCCCCGGGGCGCCAGCCCCGGGGCCTTTCTCTTGGGGCCGGCGTTCGGCTCCCGAGGTGGTGACCTTGGATGTTCGCAAGCCACGCGCGCGCATCAATCGCCCTATGTGTCGCCTATCTCCGTATGCCCACTGCTGCGGGAACACCTTCGGGGGCCCTGGTGCCTGTGCGACCGGCCGCTTCGGGGCGACGAGTTGACGGCAGCGAATGTCGTTGAAGGGTCGTCAGGAGGCGCAGGTGAGCCAGGTTTGGCTGACCGCTAACAGTCTGCTGCTGACGGACAGGCTCCAGCATTAACGGGTACCTGCTGCCGAACCCTGCGCGATCGACCCCGGGCAAAGCCACCTCGCCCCACACCCGCCCCATACCCAACAGCGCGCAGCGACCCACCGCCAGCCGGGGCACGGCGCGGCGCACGATGGCGGCCAGGTGCGTGGCCCGGTGCACGGTCCGGCTGGCGGCCAGGAAGGCACCGGCAGAGGGTGGGGGCCGCCGCCGGGGCGATGCGGGCCGACGCCCCGCAGATGAAGCTGGTGTGCGTCGGTGACGGCCTCGATCGCGCCCGCCTTGCCACAGCCTGTCCGAAGACGGCCATCGCCAGTCGGCGCCCCGGCGCAGACCTGGCCTCGCAGGATGCATCGACCGAACTGTTCCTGTCCGCCCGCACCCCAGCGACCTCGGTCAACGCGGTGCCAGAAGCGGTGGCGAGTCGCCCGGCCGTGGTGGCCCCAGACCCTGTGAGGAGCGTCTTTTGAAGCGTGGCGTGAGCGGCATGCCGGCGCCCTCGAGCCGGCCGGTCCTTCAGCGATACGCGGCGACGGCGTCGAGTTCTGCCGGCGGGCGCGGCCCCTCACCGACGAGCAGGCCTTGATACGGCAGATGGGCAAACGCGGGCGCGTCGATGCCCGCAAGCTGGACGGGTTGCAGATCGCCGAAGCGGTGAAATCCACCCATGCCTTTGCGCTGCAGGGGAAGCGAAGAAGCGAGCGGCCGCTCGGTTTCCCTGATGCAACTGCGGCGCAGATGCCTATGCTCCGAGACAGCCTGCGCACCCCGCGGGACCCGTAGCAGGAGACATCCCGAATGACCGAACTCACCCTCACCGTCAACGGCAAACCCGTCAAGAAAGACGTGCCGCCCGACACGCTGTTGTCGACCTTCATCCGCGAGCACCTGCGCCTGACCGGCACCCACATCGGCTGCGACACCGCGCAATGCGGCGCCTGCACCGTGCACATGGACGGCAAGGCGGTCAAGAGTTGTTCGGTGCTGGCCGCGCAGGTCGCCGGCTGCGAGTTGACGACGATCGAAGGCATTGCTGCTGCCGATGGTGCCTTGCACCCAATGCAGGTCGCCTTCAACGAATGCCACGGGCTGCAATGCGGCTTCTGCACTCCGGGCATGGTGATGAGCGCCATCGACCTGGTGCAGCACCACGACCATGGCAGCGACGCCGTGATCCGCGAGGGCCTGGAAGGCAACATGTGCCGCTGCACCGGCTACCAGAACATCGTCAAGGCGGTGCGTCAGGGCGCCGAAGCGATGTCCGCTTGATGCCCGCCATCTGTGACCCGACGCTGATACCGAACCAATTCCCAGGAGACCACGGATGAACGCAAGACAAGGTTTCATCGGCCAGAGCGTCAAGCGGCGCGAGGACCACCGGTTTCTGACCGGCAACGGCCAGTACACCGACGACATCACGCTGCAGGGCCAGACCCACGGCGTGTTCCTGCGCAGCCCGCATGCGCACGCGAAGATCACCTCCTTGATGACCGATGCGGCCGCCAGGGCCGAAGGCGTGCTGGGCATCTTCAGCGGCGAACACTTCAAGGACGTCGGCGGCCTGCCCTGCGGCTGGCTCATCAACAACATCGACGGCACGCCAATGAAGGAGCCCAAGCACCCGGTGTTGGCCGACGGCAAAGTGCGTTATGTGGGCGATCGGGTGGCATTGGTGGTGGCCGAAACCCTGCAGCAGGCGCAGGCCGCGGCGCAACTGATCGAGGTCGACTACGAGGTGCTGCCGGCGGTGATCGACATCGCCGACATCACGTCCAGCGGCGGTTCTGTGCATGACGATGCCGCCGACAACCGCTGCTTCCAGTGGCGCATCGGCGACAAGGAAGGCACCGATGCCGCTTTCGCGAACGCCGCCCATGTCACCAAGCTGACCCTGCGCAACAACCGGCTGATCCCGAACGCCATCGAGCCGCGCGCGGCCAATGCGCAGTGGAACCCGTCGGACGACAGCTACACGCTGTATGTGGGCAGCCAGAACCCGCATGTGGAGCGGCTGTTGATGTGCGCCTTCGTGCTCGGCATTCCAGAGCACAAGATGCGCGTGGTGGCACCCGATGTGGGCGGCGGCTTCGGCAGCAAGATCCCGCTCTACGGCGAAGAAACCGCGCTCGTCTGGGCCAGCAAACGCATTCGCCGGCCGATCAAGTGGACGGCCGAGCGCAGCGAATCGTTCTTGTCCGATGCCCACGGCCGCGACCATCTGAGTAC
The DNA here is from genome assembly GCA_039915715.1 of Rubrivivax sp. Lineage (GTDB taxonomy): Bacteria > Pseudomonadota > Gammaproteobacteria > Burkholderiales > Burkholderiaceae_C > Rubrivivax. Next base: position 12,875 of record JBDSMV010000120.1, read on the forward strand.
GGCCGAGCTGGCGCTGGACGCGAATCACAAGTTCATCGCCTTCCGCGTCGACAGCACCGTCAACCTGGGTGCCTACATCAGCACCTTCGGCTCTGCGGTGCCGACGATCCTGTATGCCACGCTGATGTCTGGCCAGTACGCGACGCCCAAGATCGTCGTCACCGTGACCTCGGTGTTCACCAACACCGCACCGGTCGACGCCTACCGCGGTGCCGGGCGGCCCGAGGCCACCTATGTGGTCGAGCGCATGGTGGAAACCGCCGCACACGAGTTGGGCATCGACCCGGCCGAGTTGCGGCGCAAGAACTTCATCACCGAATTTCCCTATGCGAGCCCGGTCGGGCTGACCTACGACGTCGGCGACTACGAAGCCACGATGGCGCGTGCGATCGAGCTCGCCGATGTGGCGGGCTTCGCGGCGCGCAAGCAGGCGTCCGAAGCCAAGGGGTTGAAGCGCGGGCTTGGTTACAGCGCCTACATCGAAGCATGCGGGATCGCACCGTCGAGCGTGGCGGGCGCACTCGGCGCCCGGGCCGGCCTGTTCGAAGCCGGCGAAGTGCGTGTGCACCCCACTGGGAAGGTGACGGTTTTCACCGGCAGCCACAGCCATGGCCAGGGGCACGAAACCACCTTCGCTCAGGTGGTGGCCGACAAGCTCGGCATCCCGATCGAGGATGTCGACATCCAGCATGGCGACACCGGCAAGGTGCTGTTTGGCATGGGCACCTACGGCAGCCGCTCGCTGGCGGTGGGCGGCACCGCCATCGTCAAGGCACTGGACAAGGTGATCGCCAAGGGCAAGAAGATCGCGGCCCACCTGATGGAAGCGGCCGACACCGACGTGGTCTTCGAAGGCGGCGAGTTCAAAGTCACCGGCACCGACAAGAGCGTGCCGTTCGCGAACGTGTCGTTGACCGCCTATGTGCCGCACAACTTTCCGCACGACAAGCTGGAGCCGGGGCTGAACGAAAACGCGTTTTACGATCCCAGCAACTTCACCTACCCGTCGGGCACGTACATCTGCGAGGTCGAGGTCGACCCAGAGACCGGCCACGTCGAGATCGAACGCTTCACTGCCTGCGACGACTTCGGCAACGTCATCAACCCGATGATCGTCGAAGGCCAGGTGCATGGTGGCGTTGCACAGGGCCTCGGGCAAGCGCTGATGGAGAACTGCGTCTACGACCCGGCCAGCGGGCAACTGCTGACCGGCAGCTACATGGACTATGCGCTGCCGCGGTCCAGCGACTTCCCGAACTTCACGGTCGAGACGCTGAAGGGCACGCCCTGCACGCACAACCCGCTGGGCGTCAAGGGTTGCGGTGAAGCCGGCGCCATCGGCAGCCCGCCGGCGCTCATCAATGCCATCTGCCATGCACTCGGCGTCAAGGACGTGCCGATGCCGGCATCACCGCACAACGTGTGGAAGGCGGTGCAAGGGGCGGCATCCACACCCCCGGCAGCAGCGAAGCCAGCAGCCTCTACCGTGACGCCCCCTGTCCAGACCGCCGCAACCTGAGCCCGCACCCCACCATGCAAGCATTCGCACTCCACAACCCGAAGTCGGTGGCCGACGCCGCCAAGGCCGCCGGCCAGGAAGACGCCAAGATGATCGCCGGCGGGCAGACCCTGCTGCAGTCGATGAAGCTGGGCTTGATCGCGCCGTCGGCGCTGGTCGATGTCAACGGCATCGACGAGATCAAAGGCATCAGCCGCGATGGGCAGTCGATCAGGATCGGCGCTGGCTGCACCCACGCCGAGGTGGCGGCTTCGAAGGAAGTCCAGCAGGCGATCCCGGCCCTGGCCGAACTGGCAGCCAACATCGGCGACCGCCAGGTGCGCAACCGCGGCACGCTCGGCGGCAGCCTCGCCAACAACGACCCGGCTGCGTGCTACACGACAGCCGTGCTCGGGCTGGGTGCCACGGTGCACACCGACCAACGCCAGATCACCGCCGAAGATTTCTTCACCGGCATCTACACCACCGCGTTGCAAGACGCCGAGGTCATCACCGCGGTCAGCTTTCCGATCCCCGAGAAAGCGGGTTGGCAGAAGTTCAAGAACCCGGCATCGCGCTTCAGCCTGGTGGGCGTGTTCGTCAGCAAGGGCCCGGCCGGCACGCGCGTGGCGGTGACCGGAGCCGGTGCCAATGGCGTCTTTCGCGTCAAGGCGCTTGAAGACAAGCTGGCGGCCGACTGGTCGGCTGCGGCGCTCAAGGGCGCGACGGTGCCGTCGGACGATCTGAACAGCGACCTGCACGGCTCAGCCGAATACCGGGCGGCGTTGATTCCGGTGCTGGCGGCGCGCGCGGTGGGCTGACCTGCCGAAGCCGACCGCTCAGGGCGATATCACCCGCAGCTTCGGGTAGTCGCTGCGGTAGCCCGCGGGGTCGCGCGTCAGCACGCTGAGGTTGGCCACCGCGGCGTGGGCGCCGATGGTGAAGTCGGACGTCGGCCGGGTGTTAGCGCCACCGCCATCCCGGTACAGCGCGTAGGCCCGCCCGATGTCAGCATTTCCGTGTAGATGAGGATGTTCAGATGCAGCGGAGCTCGCTCGCTGCATTTGTGCAACTGATCAATCGACCATTGCTTCCAGGCACTGTCGGCTTTACTGCAGTCGAGCCAGAGGTTGGTGTCGACGAGCGTGCCCATGCTGCCGTCGTGGCGGGCAACCTCAGCCAGAAGCATCGTCCGGCGTGATCAGGGTTTGCGTGCTGCTTGGAAGCGTTCAACTTTCGGTTGAATTCGGATCGCGCCACACCCGCTCGAACGGCAGCCGCCATGCATGCGGCGCCACCAACTGGTGGATCGCATTCGGCCCCCATGACCCCGGTGCATACAGCCGCACCGGTGGCGGCGCTTCCAACAGTGGGATCGACACCTGCCACAGGCGCTCGATGCCTTCGGCCGTGGTGAAGAGCGTGCGGTCGCCGCGCATCGCATCCAGGATCAGGCGTTCATAGGCTTCCAGCACTTCGCCGATCAAACCGGTGTCGTGCATCGCGAATTGCAGGCTCAGCTTGTCCAGCCGCATGCCCGGGCCGGGCCGCTTGCCGTAGAAGCTGAGCGACATCTTCGACACATCCGCCAGATCGAAGGTCAGGTGGTCGGGCCCCTGCGCACCCACACCAGAGCCCGGCGGGAACATGCTCTTCGGTGGCTCGCGGAAGGCAATCGAGATGATGCGTTGGCCCTCGGCCAGCTTCTTGCCGGTGCGCAGGTAGAACGGCACGCCGGCCCAGCGCCAGTTGTCGATCGAGCACTTCAGCGCGATGAAGGTTTCGGCTTCCGATTCCGGATCGACACCCGGCTCTTCGCGATAGCCGGTGTATTGCCCTCGCACCACATGGCGCGGCTCGATCGGCAGCATGCTGCGGAAGACCTTGTTCTTCTCCTCGCCGATCGGTGCAGGCTCCAGCGAGGTCGGTGGCTCCATCGCCACGAACGCCAGGATCTGGAACAGGTGCGTGACCACCATGTCGCGGAAGGCCCCGGTGGCTTCGTAGAACGCGGCGCGCGTGCCCAGCCCCAGGGTTTCGGGCACATCGATCTGCACGTGGTCGATGAAATTGCGGTTCCAGATCGGCTCGAACAGTCCGTTGGCAAAGCGGAAGGCGAGGATGTTCTGTGCCGGCTCTTTACCGAGGAAGTGATCGATGCGAAAGATCTGCTCTTCGGCGAACACCTCGTGCAGCTGCTCGTTCAACGACACCGCGCTCGCCAGATCGGTGCCGAAGGGTTTCTCCATCACGATCCGAGACCGTTCGACGAGCCCCGCTTCACCCAACATGCGCACGGCCGACAACGCTGCGTTCGGCGGCACGCTGAGGTAGTGCAGGCGCCGGCATTCGCTGCCGAACGAAGCTTCGGCCGCTTCCACCGCAGCCTTCAGCGCGGCCGCCCCCGCCGACAGCGGCACATAGTCGAGCCGCTGGGCGAAAGCCTGCCAGTCGTCGTCGATGGCCTTGCGCGACGAGAACTCGTCCAGCGCCGAACGGGCCTGGGTGCGGAAGCCGTCGGCGTCGATCTCGTCCAGCGACACGCCGATGATCCGGCAGTCAGGGATGAACCCGGCGCTGGCCAGGTGGAACAGGCCGGGCAGCAGCTTGCGCCGCGCCAGGTCGCCGGTGGCGCCGAACAGCACCACCACCTGCGGGAATCGGGGGCCCACGCCGGGCGGAACTTTGACCAACTTGCTCTCCTTTCAGGTTCGGAGTCTGAAACGCGCGGTTTGCGTCGGGCAGCGCTTGCGGGTGCGTGGCACTGTAAGTCAGGCCCTCGCAATGCTGCTGCCAGAATGCGGCGGTGACCGACGCTCCGATCCCAATCCCGCCCGACGCGAACGCCGTGCCCGCCAGCATCGACGACACCGAAGCGCGGCTGCTGGCGTTGGACTACGTGCCCGAACGGGCGCTTGCCACCACGGTGTTCCTGGCGCTGCGGCTGCAGCGCCCGTTGTTCCTGGAAGGCGAGCCCGGCACCGGCAAGACCGAGATCGCCAAGACCTTGGCGACGATGCTCGGCCGGCGCTTGATCCGCCTGCAATGCCACGAAGGGCTGGACCTGGCGGGTGCCGCCTACGAATGGAACTATGCGCGGCAGATGCTGGAGATCCGCCTGGCCGAAGCCGCCGCTGACGGCGCCGCGGCCAGCCGCGAGCAACTCGCACAGGACCTCTTCAGCGAGCGCTTCCTGATTCGCCGCGCGCTGTTGCAGGCCATCGACCCGCAGCCGCCCACAGCCGAGCCGCCGGTGCTGCTGATCGACGAACTCGACCGCGCCGACGAACCCTTCGAAGCGTTTCTGCTCGAAGTGCTGAGCGACTTTCAGATCACGATCCCCGAGTTCGGCACCGTCACCGCCGCAAAGCCACCGATCGTGGTGCTAACCAGCAACCGCACGCGCGAGATCCACGACGCGGTCAAGCGCCGCTGCCTGTACCACTGGGTCGGCTTCCCCGATGCCGAACGCGAAGCGCGCATCCTGAAGCGTCGAGTGCCCGGCGCGCCGGCTGCACTGTCGCAGCAGATCGTCGCCTTCGTGCAGCGGCTGCGTGGCATGGATCTGTACAAGCAACCGGGCATCGCCGAGACCATCGACTGGACCCGCGCCCTGATGGAACTGGACACCCTGGTGCTGGACCCGCAAGTGGTCGGCCACACGCTGGGCGTGCTGCTGAAGTACCAGGACGACATCCAGAAGTTACAGGGCGCCGAGGCGACGAAACTGCTCGAACAGGTGCGTCAACAGCTGCGACCCTGACGGCGAAGCGGATGCCGCGACGACCGGCTCGGCCGTTCACACGCCTGCTGCCGCCGCCTCCGAAACCGCCAACCCCGCAGCGCCGCGCTTGCGCTTCGACCCACCGAGCATCGCCAGCAAACGCCGCTCGGCCGCCATCAAGCCCCGCTTCGGCGCTGCCTGCACCGCCCATGGCGCCGCGCGCGCGGCGCTGCGCATCGCGTCGTCACCGAGCCCGGCCGACAAGGTCAGCACCTGCGGGTGGATGTAGGCCTTCTTGCACACCGCAGGCGTGTTGCCGAGCCGCTTGGCAACCGACCGCAGCACGTCGGTGGGCTTGCAGGGATCGGCCCCTTCGACGCACGCCGCCAGCGTCAGCTCCAGCGCCAGCACGCTGCCATGCCAGGTGCGGAAGTCCTTGGCGGTGATGCGCGTGCCGGCGGCATCGGCCAACCAGTCATTGACATCGGCCGAGTCGATCTTGTGCGCGCTGCCGTCATCGTCCACATACTGGAACAGCGCCTGCCCGGGCAGTTCCTGGCAGCGCCGCACCAGCCGCACCACGCGGCGGTCGGTGATGCGGGCTTCGTGCTGCACACCGCTCTTGCCCTTGAAGGCCAGCCGCAGACCGTTGCCCTGCGCGCCGACATGCTTGCGACGCAGGGTCGAAAAGCCATAGCTGCGGTTGCTGCGCGCGTACTCGACATTGCCGATGCGCAACCAGGTGGTGTCCAAGAGCCGCACCAGCGCCGCCAGCACGCGGTCGTGTGTGAGCTTGTTCTGCGATGACGACAGCTCGGCCTCGACACGCCGGCGAATGCGTGGCAGCACCTGGCCGAACTGGCGCATGGCGTCGAACTTGGTTTCGCCACGACCCGCCTGCCAGGCTGCGTGATAACGGTATTGCTTGCGGCCACGCGCATCGCGGCCGGTGGCCTGCAGGTGGCCATCGGCATCGGCGCTGATCCACACCTGCTGCCACGCCGGCGGAATCGCCAGATGGCGGATGCGCGCCAGCGCGTCGGCGTCGCGCACCAGCCGGCCCATGGCGTCGCGATAGCGAAAGGCGTTGGCCTTCGGTATCTCGCCGTCACGCAGTGGTTTCAGCGGTTCACGCGTCAGACCCGGCGTCTCGTCACTGGCATGGCGCAGTCCGGCGCGGCGCACCAGTTCGCGGGTCTCGGCAGACGCGGTCTTGGCCGGGGGCGATGGTAGGGGTGTGCGGGACATCGGGCGCGCAGCTTATCCGTGACCGGCGATGTGCGTCGGTGGCCGCGGTTTCGCCCTGCGACAGCGCGGCAGAATGCACCCGCGATGTCCGACCCAACCACCCCCGTTGCCTCCAGCCCGGGCGGCTCCGCGCGCGGTCCACTGCCAGGCCGCCTGGCTGAGAACCTGATGCACTTCGGCCGCGTGCTGCGCGCCGCAGGCTTGCCGCTGGGCACCGACCGGATCGAGCTCGCGACCCGTGCGCTGCAAGTCGGCGGGCTGGAATCGAAGTGTGACTTTCACGATGCGCTGGCGGCCTGCCTGCTCGACCGGGTCGAACACCAGTCGCTGTTCGACCAGGCTTTCAACCTGTTCTGGCGCGACCCCGACATCGCCGGCCGCATGATGGCGATGCTGCTGCCCCGGGTGCAGGCCAAAACCGAAATGGCACCGCCGCCAGAGAACCGGCGCTTGGCCGATGCGCTGTTTCCGCACCAACCCGATCAGCCGTCGAACCGGCCGCCGCCACCCGACAAGATCGAAGTCGACGCGACGCTGACCTGGAACGAACGCGAGTTGCTGCGCAAGGCCGACTTCGACACCATGACCGCCGAAGAATGGCGTGCGGCGCAAGCGCTGCTGCGCCAGCTGCCGCTGCTGGCCGAGCCGGTGGCCACGCGGCGCACGCAGCGTGCCGCTTCACCGGGCCGGCCCGACGGACGCGCCACCTTGCAGGCGCTGGCCCGCCATGGCGGCGAGCTGTGGCAGATGCGCTGGCGCCGCCCGCGCGTGCAGCCGGCGCCGCTGGTGGTGCTGGCCGACATCTCGGGCTCGATGAGCCGCTATTCGCGCATGCTGCTGCATTTCACCCATGCGATCGGCCATGCCGACCAGCGCGTCGAAAGCTTCGTCTTCGGCACCCGCCTGACGCGCACCACCCGCGCGCTGCGCCAGCGCGACCCCGACATCGCAGTCAACCGCGTGGTGCAGCAGGTCGAAGACTGGTCGGGTGGTACCCGCATCACCGCCTGCCTGACCGAGTTCAACCGACGGTGGGCGCGGCGCGTGGTCGGCAGCCGCGCGACGGTGCTGCTGATCAGCGACGGCCTGGAACACGGTGCGCCCGACGACCCACATTGCCACCAGCTCGCGTTCGAGATGGAGCGTCTGCACAAGAGCTGCCGCCGGCTCATCTGGTTGAACCCGCTGTTGCGTTTCGACGCCTTTCAGCCGCGCGCCACCGGCATCCGCGCGATGCTGCCGCATGTCGACCGCTTCCTGCCGGCGCACAACCTGGACAGCCTGGTCGGGCTGGCGCGGGTGCTGGCTGCGAATCCGTCGAATGCGGTGCTGCGGCGCTGAGCCCGCATGCTCCTGAAAGACCACGCCGTTCAACCACCCGCATGTCGCCGCTAGAGTGTCCCGATGACCCACCTGCCCGAAGCCCTGCTGCTGGCGCGCATCCAGTTCGCTTTCACCATCAGCTTTCATTTTCTGTTCCCGGCCATCACCATCGGCCTCGCGAGTTACCTCGCGGTTCTGGAAGGGCTGTGGCTGAAGACCGGCAAGGCGCTGTACCTGGACCTGTTCCGCTACTGGCTCAAGATCTTCGCGCTGGTGTTCGGCATGGGCGTGGTCTCGGGCATCGTCATGTCCTATCAGTTCGGAACCAACTGGGCGGTGTTTTCGGACAAGGCCGGGCCGATCATCGGACCGCTGATGGCCTACGAGGTGCTGACCGCCTTTTTCCTCGAAGCCGGCTTTCTGGGGGTGATGCTGTTCGGCATGAACAAGGTCGGCAAGGCGCTGCACTTCACAGCAACGGTGATGGTCGCCTTCGGCACCTTTTTCTCGGCTTTCTGGATCCTGTCGGTCAACAGCTGGATGCAGACCCCCGCCGGTTTCACCACCAACGCAGTGGGCCAATTCATCCCCGCGGGCAGCTGGTTCGACATTGTCTTCAACGCCAGCTTTCCGTACCGGTTGATGCACACCGTGACGGCGGCTTATCTGACCACCGCCTTCATCGTCGGCGGGGTCGGCGCCTGGCACCTGCTGCGCGACCGCCGCAGCGGCACCGTCAACCCGCGTGTGCGCACCATGTTTTCGATGGCGATGTGGATGGCGGCCATCGTCGCACCGGTGCAGATTTTCTTAGGTGACCTGCATGGCCTCAACACGCTGGAGCATCAGCCGGTCAAGGTGATGGCGATGGAAGGCCACTACGACAGCCACCCCGACGGCGCGCCGTTGATCCTGTTCGGCCTTCCGAACAGCGCCGAGAAGCGGGTCGACTATGCAGTGCAGATTCCGAAGCTGTCGTCGCTGATCCTGAAGCACGACCTGAACGCGCCGCTGGCCGGCCTGGACACCGTGCCGGACGAAAACGAACCGCCGGTGGCGATCGTGTTCTGGTCGTTCAGGATCATGGTCGGCCTCGGCTTCCTGATGGTGGCACTCGGCGCATGGAGTCTGCTCGCGCGCTGGAAGAAGACGCTCTACGACTGGCCGCTGCTGCACCGTTCCGCGATCGCTATGGCGCCTTCGGGTCTGGTGGCGGTGCTGGCCGGATGGGTCACGACGGAGGTCGGCCGTCAGCCGTGGACCATCACCGGGTTGTTGCGCACGGCCGAGTCGGCTTCGCCGCTGGCGGCGCCTGCGGTCGCGGCTTCACTGGTCGCCTTCGTCGTCGTCTACTTCGCGGTCTTCGGCGCCGGGGTGCTGTACATCCTGAAGCTGATGCACAAGCCGCCGGTCGCGCACGAGCCAAATCCGCCGCGCACCCCGAACCGCGCCGCTGGCATCACGCCGGTTGCAGCAGTCAAGCCCGAAGCCGTGGGCGGCCGTTAAGGGGAGTCACGATGGACACCGAACTGACTCTGGTGTGGGCCGCGATCATCGTCTTCGCGGTCTTCGTCTATGTGGTGATGGACGGCTTCGATCTGGGCATCGGCATCCTGTTTCCGGCCTTTCCGGTCGGCCCCGACCGCGACACCGCGATGAACAGCATCGCGCCGGTTTGGGACGGCAACGAAACCTGGCTGGTGCTGGGCGGCGGTGGGCTGCTGGCGGCATTCCCGTTGGCTTATGGCGTCATCCTGTCGGCGCTCTATGCGCCGATCGTGGCGATGCTGCTGGCGCTGGTGTTCCGCGGCGTGGCCTTCGAATTCCGCTGGCGCGATCCGGCACACCGCAGAGCCTGGGACATCGCCTTTACCGGCGGATCGTTCTTGGCGGCGCTGAGCCAGGGCATCGTTCTGGGTGCGCTTCTGCAGGGCATCAAGGTCGCCAATCGTGCCTACGCCGGTGGCTGGTGGGACTGGTTGACGCCGTTCTCGCTGCTGACCGGGGTCAGTGTGGTGGCGGCTTACGGGTTGCTCGGCGCCACCTGGCTGATCCTGAAGGGCGAAGGGGAGTTGCAGGCCAAGGCGCGCAACCTGGCATGGTGGCTGGGCGGCGCCACGCTGGCGGCGGTGGTGGTGGTGAGCGCCGCGACACCGTTCCTGGAAGGCGCGTACTTCGAGCGCTGGTTCGGCTGGCCGCAGATCCTGCAGGTGGCCCCGGTGCCGATCCTGGTGGGCGTGGCGTCGCTGCTGTTTATCCGCAGCCTGCGCGCCGGCCATGAGGCCGCGCCGTTCCTGCTGACGCTGTTCGTGTTTGCGCTGTGCTTCGTCGGCCTGGGCATCAGCGTCTACCCCGACGTGGTGCCGGGCTCGGTGACGATCTGGCAGGCCGCCACCGACCGCAGCAGCCAGGTCTTCATGCTGATCGGCACCGCGGTCATCATGCCGATGATCCTGATCTACACCGGCTGGGCGTATTGGGTGTTCCGCGGCAAGGTCGACTCGCACGGCTATCACTGATGAGGGTCTTTGTGCCCCCACGCTCCCTGACGGTCGCTGCCCCCCGAGGGGGCGCTCGCCTGCGGCCCGGTGAAACCGGTTCCGCGGCTCTACTTGGTCTTCGGGCGCGGTGTGCGGTTTGATCGGCTGCGCCGTGGGCTGTCGAAGCTTTCGATCGTCGAGACCCCTGACCACGCTCGACTGCCTAGACGGTCTGTCGAACGATGGGCTTGGTTGGCGGTAATCTGGCTTGCCAGCATCGCCGTGCTCGGCGTGGTCGGACTGCTGTTGCGCTTTGTGCTGAAGGCCTGAGCCCTGGCGTCTGGCTCGGTCAGGCCGCCAGGCGTGCTGCCGCGCGCACCGACCCGCCATTGATCTGCCCGATCAATTGCGCCTTCAGCGCATCGGCGGTCTGGTTCGCGCCCTGGCAAGTGCCGGCACCGTCGTGGCCACCGCCACCATGGCTCAGCATCAGCTCACCGATCGGAAGCGGATTGCCACGGTCGAAGATCGACTTGCCGACCGTGTAGACCGTGTTCAGTTTGTCGCGGCCCCACATCACATGCAGGCTGATGTCGCACTGCGGGAACATCGCATAGACCACGAAGCGGTTGCCGGCATGGATCACGGCTTCGTCGCGCAGGTCCAGCACCACCAGGTTGCCGTGCACCGTTGCCAGTCGCTGCAGTTGCTCGCGAAACAGTGCGTGCTGCGAGAAGAACAGGTCCACCCGTTCCTTGACATCGGGGAGCGCCAGGATGTCGTCGATCGGCAGGTCGCGGCAGCAGTCGATGAGCGTCATCATCAACTGGTAGTTGGACACGCGAAAGTCGCGGAAGCGCCCGAGCCCCGTGCGGGCATCCATCAGGAACGACAACAGCTCCCAGCCCTGCGGCTGAAGCACATCGTCGCGGCTGAAGCCGGCCGAATCGGCCTTGTCGACCGCGTCCATCATGGCGTCGCTGATGCGGTTGCCGAAGCGCGCCTTGCCGCCGTAATGGTCGTAGACCACGCGAGCCGCCGACTTGGCTTCGGGGTGCAGGATGTGGTTGGCCGGAGGCACTGCGCTGCTGCTGTCGCTTTGCCCGTTCCCATAGCCGTTGCGGATGGCTTCGCTGGCATGGTGGTCAAAGCACAAACCGCAGCCGGGCACATACGGCAGGTTCGTCAGGATGTCGTGCCCGTTCACCGCCACCTTGCCGTCCTGCACGTCTTTCGGGTGGTGAAAGACGATCTCGCCGAGCAATCCCAGCTCTTTGAGGATCACCGCGCACACCAGCCCGTCCATGTCGCTGCGGGTCAACAGGCGGTAAGGGCCCGGTGAGATTGAAGTCTGGGCTGGCGATGGCATGCAGGTGTCTCCGTCACGGATTGGCATGCCAGGTCGGCATGCACCTGCTTGCTATCGGCACTGCCGCCGCTCGCTTGAGCCTCAGACGTCGGCCATCGTGAACGGCAGCTTGCGCAGCCGCTTGCCGGTGGCGTGGTAGATCGCATTGCCGACCGCTGCCGCGGTGCCGACGATGCCCAGCTCACCGATGCCCTTGACCCCGAGCGGATTCACGAAGTCGTCCTGCTCGTCCAGCATCGCCACCTTGACCTCGCCGATGTCGGCGTTGACCGGCACCAGGTATTCGGCAATGTCGGTATTGAGAAAGCGCGCACGCTTGATGTCGGTCAGCGTGTGTTCATGTAGCGCCGAGCCGATGCCCCAGATCATGCCGCCCATCAACTGGCTGTGTGCGGTCTTGCGATTCAGGATCTTGCCGGCCGCGAAGCTTCCGTGGATGCGCGGCACGCGGATCTCGTGCGTCCAGCGGTTGATGCGCACCTCGACGAACTGGGCGCCGAAGGCGAACATCGCATGCGTCTTCGTCACTGGCCCGGCGACACCGAAGCCGCCCATGTAGGTTTTCTTCAG
>JBDSMV010000140.1:0-3131 GCA_039915715.1 Rubrivivax sp.
CAGCGAACCCACCCAGTAGAGCCGCGGAACCGGCTTCGCCGGGCCGCCAGCGAGCGCCCCCTCGGGGGGCAGGGAGCGCCAGCGACCGTGGGGGCTAAAAGTTCAACGTGCGCTTGTCCACCGCCAACGCCGCTTCTTTCATCGCCTCGGACAACGACGGATGCGCATGGCAGATGCGCGCGATGTCCTCGCTGCTGGCCTTGAACTCCATCGCCACCACGGCTTCACTGATCAACTCGCTGGCCATCGGACCGACGATGTGCACGCCCAGAATCTCGTCGGTGGTCGCGTCGGCGAGCATCTTCACCATGCCACCGGTGTCGCCCATCGCACGCGCTCGGCCGTTGGCCATGAACGGAAAGCTGCCGGCCTGGTAGGCACGGCCAGTGGCTTTCAGCTGCTGCTCGGTCTGGCCCACCCATGCGATCTCGGGATGGGTGTAGATGACCCAGGGAACGGTGTCGAAATTGACATGAGCATGCTGGCCGGCAATGCGCTCGGCCACCGCCACGCCTTCCTCTTCGGCCTTGTGAGCCAACATCGGGCCGCGCACCACATCGCCCACCGCCCAGACGTTCGGCAGGTTGGTCTTGCAGTCGGCATCGACGACGACCGCACCGCGTTCGTCCAGCTTCAGCCCCACCGCATCCGGCTTCAGACCCTGGGTGTTGGGCACGCGTCCGATCGAGACGATCAGCTTGTCGACCTTCAGGCTCTGTGCTTCGCCCTTGGCGTTGGTCCATGCGATGGTGACCGTCTTGCCGTCGACCTTGACTTCACCGACCTTCACACCCAGCTCGATCTTCAAGCCCTGCTTGACGAACGCCTTGTGCGCTTCCTTGGCGATCTGCTCGTCGACCACACCCAGGAAGGTCGGCAACGCTTCCAGCACCGTGACCTCGGCACCCAGGCGGCGCCAGACCGACCCCATCTCGAGCCCGATCACGCCGGAGCCGATCAGGCACAGCGACTTCGGCAGCAACGGGATTCGCAGCGCACCGTCGTTGCTGAGGATCGACTCTTCGTCGAATGCCGCACCCGGCAACGCGCGCGGCACCGAACCGGTGGCGACGATCACATGCTTCGCTTGCAGCGACTCGTCACCGACGGCGATCTCGTAGCCGCCATCGACCGCCTTCACAAACGACCCGCGCCCATGGAAGAACGACACCTTGTTCTTCTTGAACAGGTACAGGATGCCGTCGTTGTTCTGCTTGACCACCGTGTCCTTGCGGGACAGCATCTTCGCGATGTCGATCCTCAGATCGGACAGCTCGATTCCGTGCTCGCCGAAATGGTGACCGGCGTTCTCGAAGTTCTCACTCGATTGCAACAGCGCCTTGCTTGGGATACAGCCGACATTGGTGCAGGTGCCGCCCGGTGCCGGGCCACCCTTGTCGTTTTTCCACTCGTCGATGCAGGCGGTGTTGAAGCCCAGCTGCGCAGCGCGAATGGCGGCAATGTAGCCGCCGGGTCCGCCACCGATGACGACGACATCGAAACTCTTGGTAGCCATGGGTGCGCGGCCTTCAGATGTCGAACAACAGGCGCGCCGGATCTTCCAGCGCTTCCTTCATCGCCACCAGCCCCAGCACCGCTTCGCGGCCGTCGATGATGCGGTGGTCGTACGACATCGCCAGGTAGTTCATCGGCCGGACCACGATCTGGCCGTTTTCGACCACCGCGCGGTCCTTGGTGGCATGCACCCCCAGGATCGCCGACTGCGGCGGGTTGATGATCGGCGTCGACAGCATGCTGCCGAAGGTGCCGCCGTTGCTGATGCTGAAGGTGCCACCGGTCAGCTCGTCGATGCCGAGCTTGCCGTCGCGGGCCTTCTGCCCGTATTCGGCGATCTTCTTCTCGATATCGGCGAAGCTCATCTGGTCGGCGTCGCGCAACACCGGCACCACCAGGCCGCGGGGCGACCCGACCGCGATGCCGATGTCGAAATAGCCGTGGTAGACGATGTCGTTGCCGTCGACGCTGGCGTTGATAACCGGGTATTTCTTCAACGCCGATACCGCCGCCTTGACGAAGAAGCTCATGAACCCGAGCTTGGTGCCATGCTCTTTTTCGAAGCGTTCTTGAAACCGCTTCCGCATCTCCATCAACGGCGCCATATTGACTTCGTTGAAGGTGGTGAGGATGGCGTTGGTGCTCTGTGACATCAAGAGCCGTTCGGCGATGCGGGCCCGCAAGCGCGACATCGGCACCCGTTGCTCGGGGCGGTCGGCCAGGTTCTGTTCGGCGCCGGGCGCCGCCACCGACGGCAACGCCGTGCGCGGGGCTGGTGCGCCACTGCCGCCACCCGCTGCTGGCTTGGCACCGGGCTTCGGCGCCGCCACCGCGCTCAGCACATCGCCCTTGGTGATGCGGCCGTCGCGGCCGGTGCCAGACACCGACCCGGCAGCAACCTTGTTGTCGGCCATCAGCTTGGCCGCAGCAGGCATCGCGACATCGCCCCTGGATCCGCCACCCGCAGCGGGTGCAGGCGCCGGGGCGGGTGCAGCGGCGGACGAAGCAGCCGGCGCAGGCGCAGGAGCCGTGGCCCCGGGAGCGGCTTCGGCCGGTGTCGGGGCGGGTCCCTTGCCATCGGTGTCGATCCGCGCAATGACCTGCTCGGCGGCCACTGTCGCGCCATCGGCTTCGACGATCTCTGTCAACACTCCGGCCGAAGGCGCCGGCACCTCCAGCACCACCTTGTCGGTTTCGATCTCGATCAGGATCTCGTCGATGGCGATCATCTCGCCAGGCTTCTTCTTCCACTGCAGCAACGTCGCCTCGGCGACGGACTCGGACAGTTGTGGCACCTTCACTTCAACGATGGGCATGGTGTTCTCGGAGTTCGTTCTTCTTGTGGCAAGCGGAACAGCGTCGGCAGGCGCGGGGTTGGGCGGACGGTCTCACGCGGCGGCGGACAACCGTGGGCCGCGTGAGGCCACACCTCATTTGGTCAGCACATAACCCTTCATCTTGCCGAAGGCCTGGTCCAACAACGCTTTCTGCTGCTCCTGGTGCAGGTGCGAATAACCCACCGCCGGCGATGCCGACGCGGCACGTCCGGCATAGCCCAGGCGCTGACCTTCGAGCATGTTTTCGTGGATGTAGTGCTGCACGAAAAACCAGGCGCC
>JBDSMV010000155.1:0-8681 GCA_039915715.1 Rubrivivax sp.
GCCGATCGGCGACGAACTTGACCGGGCGACCCAGCATCATCGACAACGCCACGGTCGCGAAGTCGTCCGGGTAGGCATGGACCTTGATGCCGAACGATCCACCGACATCGCGGCACAACACCCGCACCTGCGATTCGGACAGGTCGAACTGGCGGCAGTACAGGTCCTGCATCATGTGCGGCGCCTGGCACGAATGCCACACCGTCAGGCGCTGGCCGCCCGGGTCCCAGTCGGCGATCTGGGCCCGCGGCTCGAGCGTGACTCCGGTGTGGCGGCCGAAGACATAGGTGTCCTCGAACACCGCATCGGCAGCCGCGAAGGCCTCGTCGACACCGCCGGTGTCGAGCGTGCGCTCGAAGCACAGGTTGTCGCCCAGTTCGGGGTGGATCAACGGGGTCTGCGGGTCGAGCGCGGTTTCGGTGTCCAGCACCGCCGGCAACTCGTCCCATTCGACTTCGAGCAGCGCGATGGCGTCTTCGGCACGCGCGCGGGTTTCGGCGACCACCGCCACCACCGGTTCCCCCTGCCAGGTGGCACGTTCGAGCGCCAGCGGCAATTGCGGCGCACTCTTGATGCCCGCCAGGTGCGACAACGTCGCCACCCACGGCTTGCAAAGCTCGGCAATCTCGGCCCCGACCACGACCGCGATCACCCCCGACAGCGCTTGGGCCGCGCTGCGTTCGATGCGCGTGATGCGCATGTGCGCCACCGGCGAACGCCAGAACACCACATGCGCCATGCGCGGCAACGCTACATCGTCGACATACTGCCCCCGCCCCTGCACCAGGCGCCGCGTGCCTTCGCGCGGCAACGCCACACCGATGTGGCGCTGGTCGTCGACGACCGGTGGCAAGTCGGTGCCGAGGTCGCGGTGCGATGGTTGTTCGGCGGGGTGGTTCATGGTGTCTCCGCAGCCGTCGCCGTGGCCGTGGCTTCGAACGCACCACTGCGCTGCTGTTGCAGCACGGTGCAGATGGCATCGACGATGGCGTGGTAGCCGGTGCAGCGGCAGTAGTTGCCGCTGATGCCCAGGCGCACCTGTTCGCGCGTGGCGTCGGGCTGGCGCTCGACCAGTTCCAGCGCCGCCATCAGCATGCCGGGGGTGCAATAGCCGCATTGCAACGCGTTGTGTTCGATGAAGGCGTCCTGCAGCGCTTCCAGGGCGCTTGAGGGATGCGCGGTCTCGACCGTTTCGACATGCCCGCCATCGGCCTGCACCGCCAGCACCAGGCAGCCGCGCACGATGTCGCCGTCCAGGCGCACGGTGCAGGCGCCGCAAACCCCGTGTTCGCAACCCAGGTGCGAACCGGTGTGGCCACAGTCTTCTCGCAGAAAGTCCACCAGGTGCTTGCGGCAGTCGACATCGCGCACGACCGCGGTGCCGTTGATCTGCAACTTGACGCGGCGCCGGGGGATGTCGATGGGAGTCAGCATGGGGTCATCCTGCAAGCGCACGCAACGCGCGACGCATCAAGGTCGCTGCGAGTTGCTGTTTGACCGCCACCGAATGGGTCAGGTCGGCAAAGGGTTCGATCTCGGCACGCAACGCGGCTTCGGCGTCGTCCAGCAGTGCGGGTGTCAGCGGGCCCGACAGCAGCACCCGTTCGGCATCGGTGGCCCGCACCGGGCGGTCGACCAGGCTCAGGAACACCAGCCGCAAGTCCGACAACGCGGCGCCAGAGCCGGCGCGGTCATGCCCGTCCGCGTGCATGTTCGCGCTGCTGCAGGCCGCAATGCCGGCCACCGCATAGTCGCCATGGCGCCGCGCCAGTTCGTCGAAATGCTGGCGCCGTTCGGGCCCTGGCGCGATGGGTATCTCGCAAGCCACCAGCAGTTCGTCCTCAGCCCGCGCGGTGGTGTAGACCCCGAGGAAAAACTCGGCAGCCGGCACCCGGCGGTCGCCTCGGCGGCTCCGCAGCACCAGCACACCGTCAAGCGCCAGCACGCAAGCCGGCCATTCGGCCGCCGGGTCGGCATAGGCCAGCGCGCCGCCGAAGGTGCCGCGGTTGCGGATCGCGCGGTGGGCGATGTGGGGAGCCGCTTGCGTCAACAACGGTGTGTGCTGCGCCACCAGCGCCGATTCTTCAACTTCGACATGGCGTGTCAGTGCGCCGATCCGCAGCATGCCGTCATGCTGCGTGATGCCGCGCAGACCGTCGAGCCCGCCGATGTCGACCAGCAGCGCCGGATGCGACAGCCGCATGTTCAACGCCGCCAACAGGGTCTGGCCACCGGCCAGCACCTGCATCGCATCGCCGTGCTGCTCGAACAGGTCGAACACCTGCTCGGCCGATTCGGCACGCACATAGTCGAAGGCGGCGGACTTCATGCGGTGCGCCTGTCGACGCATGGCGTCCACCACAGCAGGAGTATGGCGCACGGCACCACACATCGAGGGCAGCTTCGCTCGGCAGCAAGGACGTTCATGGCGGTCTAGGGTTTGTCGGGATCGTGCCTGTTGATCAGGCGCTCAACAATTTCAGCAGAGTTGAGCAAATGGTCAATACCGCACAAACCCGCGCACGCGCTCCTGAATCGAGGGGTGGTGCCGACCGCTGTGCCGAGCTTGCAGCAGCGCCTGCGTCAACCCGGCCGCCTCCCCGGCCGCTTAACCGGCCGCTTAACCGGCCGCTTGTCCGGCCGCTTGTCCGGCCGCCTGTTCGGCAGCCCACCCGCCGCCGCCTGGACGCGCAAACGCGCGAGCAACAGATCGTCGAAGGCGCCGTCGACTTCTTCGCGCGCCGCGGCCTCGACGCCCAGATGCGCGAATTGGCCACCGAACTCGGCATCGCCCACACGCTGCTCTATCACTACTTTCCAACCAAACGCCATCTGATCGAACGGGTCTACGAGCAAACCATCGCTGGCCGTTGGGACCCGCAATGGGAAACCCTGCTGGACGCCCGCGGCCGCCCGGTGCAGGACAAGCTGCACGACTTCTACCGCGCCTATCTGGCGGCCATCCTGACCCCCGACTGGCTGCGCATCCTGGTGCATTCGGGGCTCAGTGACGGGCTGATCCCGACCCGCTACTTCGCTCTCATCAAGAGCCGCCTGTTTCCGCGCCTGCTGCGCGAGGTGCGGCGCAGTGCCGGCTGCCGCTCGCGCGCGGCACCCACTGCGCGTGAAGAGGCGCTGTTGATGGGCTTTCATGGCGGTTTGATCTACCACCTGGGAATCTGGCCGCTGGTCTACCAGCAAGGCTTTGCCGGCGAAGGCGACCCGGAGACCATCGACACCTTCATCGGGGACCGCATCCGTGGTTTGCTGCTGCAGGCGCCGTTGTTGGTGCCCGCGCCACGCTGAAGCGGCACATCCACGCCACACAGGAGCCCTGGCCATGTCGATCTCGCTCAACCATGTCTCGGTGCGCACTGTCGATCTCGAAGCCTGCAAGCGCTTCTATGTCGACCTGCTGGGCCTGGCCGATGGGCCGCGCCCAGACTTTCCGTTCCCCGGTGCGTGGCTCTATGCCGGCGACACCGGGCAGTACACCAACGCGGTGATGCACCTGATCGGCATCGACCGATCGTCACCCGGCGGACTCCAAGGCTACCTGGGCGACCGCGACGAAGCGAGCCTGCGCGGAAGTGGAGCCGTCGACCATGTGGCGTTCTTCGTCACCGGCCTGCCGGCGATGCTGGCGCGGCTGAAAGCGCGCGGTGTGCCGTGCCGCGAACGCACAGTGCCGTCGCTGGCGCTCTACCAGGTGTTCGTCGACGATCCGAACGGCATCGTGGTCGAGTTGAACTTTCCGGCCGCCGAAGGCGCGGCGCTGGCTGCCGGCTGAAGCCCTGTCAATGGCTCGCATCCTGATCGTCGGCGGATCGCTGGGTGGCCTGATGGCGGCCAACCTGCTGCACCGTGCCGGGCACGACGTGCAGGTGCTGGAGCGCTCGTCACGGTCACTGGACGGCCGCGGCGCCGGCATCGTTACGCATGCGGTGCTGCTCGATGCCCTGCGGGTCGCCGGTGCCATGGTCGACGACACGCTGGGCGTGGCGGTGACCGAACGGGTGGTGCTGGCCGCCGACGGCCGCACCGAATGCCGCTGGTCCTATCCGCAGATTCTGACCTCGTGGGGCCGCCTCTACGCGTTGCTGCGTCAGGCACTGCCCGATGCCTGCCACCGGCTTAACGCGGCGGTCACCGCGGTCGACAGCCATTGCGATGCGGTTGAGGCCCATCTGGCAAACGGCGAGCGGCTGCGTGCCGACCTGCTGATCGCCTGCGATGGCATCCGCTCGACGGTGCGCGCGCAGCTGGCCCCGCAGGTGCAGCCGCTCTACGCCCAGTACGTCGCCTGGCGCGGTGTCTGCGACGAAGCGCTGCTGTCGGCGTTCACCCGCCGCACGCTGTTTCCGCATTTCGGCTTCGGTGTGCCAGACCACGAACAGATGATCGGCTACCCGGTCGCGGGATCGGGCAACCGCACCGACACCGGCCACCGGCGCTGGAACTTCGTCTGGTACCGGCCGGCGGCAGCAGGTGCCGAGCTGGCAGCGCTGATGACCGATGCCGACGGCCACCACCACGAATCCGGCATTCCGCCGAACCAGGTGTCGTGGCGCGCCACGGCAGCGATGCGCGAATCCGCACGGCGGCTGCTGGCGCCGCAGTTCGCCGAGATCGTCGAAAAAACCGCGCTGCCGTTTCTGCAGCCGATCTACGACCTGGCCTCAGCGACACTGGCCTTCGACCGCGTGGCGCTGTTGGCCGATGCCGCTCTGGTGGCGCGGCCCCATGTCGGCATGGGGGTCAGCAAGGCGGCAGAAGATGCGTTGGCGCTGGCCGGCTGCATTGCGGCCGAAGGCGCAACGCCACGCGCGTTGCAGCGTTACGAATCGATGCGGCTGCGGCCCGGTCTGGCGGTGGTCGAACGCGGCCGCCAACTCGGGCGCTATCTGGAAGCCGGGGTTGCCGGCAAATCCCAGTCGCACGGCGTGCCGCGGCCGACGCGCTCGGCCGAATCGGTGATGCGGCAAACCGCGGTCGACGCATCGGAGTTCGAAGCCGCGGGCCGGGCTGCCGTGGCGGCCTGACGATCACTCAACGCAAACCGCCCGCCGTTCCGATCACCGATCACCGATCACAAAGAAGACAACCGGAGACACGCACCATGAACGACACCACCCGCCGCGACGCACCCCGCAGCCCCACTCGACGCAGCCTGGTCGTCGGCGGCACCGCGCTGGTGGGCGCACCGGCCCTGTTCCAGATCGCACGCGCGCAGACGGTGCCGATCCGGATCGGCTTTCCGGTGCCGCTGACGGGCGCCTTCTCGACCGAGGCGCAGGACCAGGTGCGGGCGGCCGAGCTGGCCATCAAGCAGTGGAACGAAGCCGGCGGCTACAAGGGCCGCATCGCCGAACTGCTGGTGCGCGACACCAAGCTCAACAGCGGTGAGGCCGCGACCCGCACGCTGGAATTGATCGAGAAGGACAAGGTCGACTTCGTGGTCGGCTCGTTGTCGGCAGCGACGCAGTTGTCGATCAATGCCGTCACGCGCGAACGCAAGGTGCTGTTCAACAGCATCAGTCAGTCCGACACCATCAACGAAGCCAAGGACTGGAGCCTCTACACCTTTCACGAAGCACTCAACCCGCACCTGACATCGGGCGCGGTGGCGCGCTATGCCTTTCCGAAGTTCGGCAAGCGCGTGGCCTATCTGACCGCCGACTATGCCTACGGCCACGAGATGGTGCGTGGCTTCCAGCGCGCGGGACAGGCCTTCGGCATGCAGACCGTGGCCGACATCCGCCACCCGCTGGGCACCGCCGACTATTCGGCCTTCCTGCCGCGCATCCAGTCGCTGAAGCCCGACATCCTGGTGCTGTGCAACTTCGGCCGCGACCTGGTCAACAGCGCCAAGCAGGCGACCGACTTCGGCATCAAGCAAAGCACCAAGATCATCGCTCCGGTGTTGCTGTACACCTCGCGGCTGGCCGGTGGTGCCGATGCCTTCGAAGGCATCCTCGGCGGCACGTCGTATTACTGGGGCATGGAAGACAAGATCCCGAGCGCGAATAAGTTCAACGATGCGTTCCGCAAGGCCTATGACGGGTCGGTGCCGTCGGACTATGGTGCGCTCGGTTATGCCGGCATCAAGAGCGTGCTGCAGGCAGTCATCAATGCCGACAGCGCGGATTCACAGAAGGTCGCGATCGCCCTGCGACAGCTGAAGTACGACTGGTACAAGGGACCGCAGTTCTATCGCAAGTGCGACCACCAGTCGGTGCAGAGCGTGGTGATCGTCGAGAGCAAGTCGAAGAACATGAAGAACAAGTACGACGTCTTCAACGTGCTCGCGATCGAGCCTGCCAACGAGCAAAACCTGCGCACCTGTGAAGAGATGGGCCACAAGAATTCATGAGGCCCCCCAGCTCGCTGGCGCTCGCTACCCCCCGAGGGGGAGGCCCGCCTACGGCCCGGCAAAGCCGGTTCCGTGGCCGGGAGCTTGATCTGAAACAGTCCGCATCCTGGCTACTCGTGCACTTCACTGGGCATTGCGGCTAAGGTGGAAATCACCCCGTCGCTGCTGGCGTTGCAACTCGTCACCGGCATCGCGCTGGGCGCCGTCTATGCGCTGCTGGCGCTCGGCTTGAGCCTGATCTTCGGCATGCTGACGGTGGTCAATTTCGCCCATGGTGCGTTCTTCATGGTGGGCGCTTTCATCGGCCTCTACTTCATGGGGTTGACCGGCAACTTCTGGTTCAGCCTGGTGTTGACGCCGCTGGTGGTCGGC
The DNA here is from genome assembly GCA_039915715.1 of Rubrivivax sp. GTDB lineage: Bacteria > Pseudomonadota > Gammaproteobacteria > Burkholderiales > Burkholderiaceae_C > Rubrivivax. The sequence continues at coordinate 6,746 of JBDSMV010000155.1, forward strand.
TGCATCGGGTTGCTCACCGAACGCTTCCTGGTGCGCCCGCTGTACGGGCGCGGCATCGACTATCCGCTGTTGCTGACCTTCGGCTTGAGCTGGGTGCTGATCGAGGCCATGCGTCTGCTGTTCGGGGTCGAAGGCCTGCCGTCCAGCACGCCGGCGGTGCTGCGCGGCGCGGTCGACCTGGGCTTCGGCTGGTTTCCGAAGTACCGCTTATTCCTGATCGGGGCCACCGCGGTGGTGGTGCTGGCGCTGTGGCTGTTTCTGGAGAAGACCCGTTACGGGCTGATCGTTCGCGCCGGCTCGCGCGACGGCGAAATCTGCAAAGTGCTGGGTGTGGACATCGCGCGCGTGTGGCTGATGGTGTTCGGCATCGGCACGGCCATCGCCGGGCTGTCGGGTGCGCTGGCCGCGCCGACGCGCGCGGTCAACCCAGAGATGGGCATCCATGTGCTGGCCGAGTCGTTCGTCGTCACCGTCGTCGGCGGCATGGGGTCGCTGCCCGGTGCGGTGGTGGCAGGGTTGCTGGTGGGCATCGTGTTCGCGATGACCTCGCTGTTCGCACCCGAGCTGGCCGAATTGTCGATCTTTGTGCTGATGGCACTGGTGCTGCTGGTGCGGCCCCAGGGGCTGTTCGGCAAAGCGGGGTTGATGGGGTGAAGTGCGGGTTGAAGAGCGGCCATCAAGCTCCGTGGGCGACGCCGCGATGAACACCGCCATCGCCGCCATCCGCCGCCACCGCGTGCTGGCGGTGCTGGTGTTCCTGCTCGTCTTTCCGCTCTTGATGCCGTACAAGGCGCTGGCGATCAACGTCTTGATCTTCGGCCTCTTCGCGGTGGGCTTTAATTTGCTGTTCGGCTACACCGGCCTGTTGTCGTTCGGGCATGCGGCGTTTCTGGGAGTCGGCAGTTACCTGACCGGCATCTCGATGGTGCACTTCGGCCTGCCATGGTGGTTGGCGGTCGGGGTCGGTGTCATCGCCGCGGGCATCGCCGGGGTTGCGATCGGCTACCTGGCGATCCGCACCCGCGGCATCTACTTCTCGATGGTGACCCTGGCGTTGGCGCAGATCGTCTACTACGCCTTCTACAAGGCCGACCGCTGGACCGGTGGCGAGAACGGTTTGCGCGGCATCCAGGTGCCCGAGCTGAACCTGTTCAGCTGGCGCCTGGACTTCATCGACCCCACCACCAAGTACTACGTGATCCTGTGCTTCGTCGCCGTGGCTCTGTGGGCGGTGTCGCGGGTGCTGGCGTCACCGTTCGGCGCGGTCATCGAAGCGGTCCGCGAGAACGAAAAGCGCGCATCGGCCTGCGGCTATGACGTGGCGCGCACCAAGCTGCTGGTGTTCGTGCTGTCGGCATTGATCTGCGGGTTGGCCGGTGCACTGCGGGCGCTGCACCTGTCGGTGGTGCCGATCGAATCGCTGCACTACCTGCTGTCGGGGCAGGCGGTGATGATGTGTTTGCTGGGCGGCATGGGCACCTTCTTCGGACCCTTCGTCGGCGCCGCGGTGTTCCTGACGCTCGAAGACGTGGTGACGACGCTGACCCGCAACTGGATGGGCATCGTCGGCGCGGTGTTCATGTTCTTCGTGCTGTTCTTTCCCGCCGGCATCTGGGGCAGCCTGCTGAAGTTCATCGACCGGCGGGTCGACCGGCGCGTCGATCGGAGCGAGGTCCGATGACCGAAGCCCCGATCCTCGAAGTCGAGCGCGTGACCCAGCGCTTCGGCAAGTTCGTGGCGCTGAAGGATGTCAGCGCGCGGTTTCAGGCCGGCAAGTTGAGCGCCATCATCGGCCCCAATGGCGCCGGCAAGAGCACCTTCTTCAATGTCGTCAGCGGTGCCTTCGCACCCAGCGCCGGACGGCTCAAATTCCGAGGTGCCGACATCACCGGCGCGCCGCAGCACGAATTTGCGCGCCGCGGCATCGCCAAGAGCT